>JBNKSB010000234.1:0-37314 GCA_050297095.1 Pontiella sp.
ATAATATCGAAGTCGGCGGGGTTGACCTGATCAAACAGGGTATCGGGAATAATTTTCACCCCTCGCGAGGCCGTGACGGTTTCATCCAGTCCTGCCATGGTGACATCCCACTCCGCGCGGCGTAATGTATCGATGATGATAACAGCTTCCATTTCTTCGGAGCCATTGGCGATCGGCACCAGTGCTTTCATTACTCTACCTCCGTGTTTCGTGATTTGTGACGATGAACCGCGACTTCATCGCTATTTCCCCTTGGTAAATTATCTGCTCTTCGCTTCGGGAAACGCGAAGAAATGATCACGCCTCACGGTTCATTCGTCATTCAATAACTTTTCGCAGTTCGCCAACCACCTGCTCTCGCAGATTATCAGCAATCGGCTCATCGAAGGATTCCTGCAGGACATCGACCAGGCGCTGTCCTGTACAAACCACGACGCCGTTGACGTTCATGATATCCTCGGGAAGCTTGGTGCCAAGAAAACAAAGTATGGAATGAACCGGAATATTGCCGCAACCGGCGTCATCGATGTAGGAAACCAGTTCAGCGGTAGCCGCCTTGACCTGCCTTAGCGGCGGCCGCGAGGGTTCCTTGCCGCCGGCAAACAGCTTGCCGTCACGGAACTCGACGGCCCCCTTCCAATTCTTGGTTTCAACGACAAACAACCCTGCCGGACCCACGATGATGTGGTCAAAGTTTTGCTTTCCACCGCCAAGCCGCAGCCCGTTGAACACGGTGTAGTCTGCACTCAGAAAAGCCAATTCATGGGCGACCCATTCCTCGCCCTTGGCGCCCTTGAGAAAGTTGCCCAGCCGCCGGTCGCCCCACGCCAACAGGATGGCCGTAACCACCGCCACCAACACAAACAGGATTCCCACCTGCGACAGCTCCAGTTCGGGCGCCGGAAGCAATGCACGCAAGAGGTAGCCGGTGATAAAACAGATAACCAGTAGCGGCCAGAAGGCGCGCAGGAGTCCCAGGACGCGCGGGGCTTCTCCGGGGCTACCATACACCCGGGCAAATCGACTGCTTAGAGATTCCTTTGGCGCATCCATATTGAAAAGCTACAATCCCAGCACGTCCTTCATGCTGTACAGCTTGGCCGGCTTGCCGGCCGCCCATGCGGCCGCCTGCAATGCGCCGATGGCAAAGACATCGCGGCTGGTTGCACGATGCGACAGTTCCAACAGTTCGCCCATACCCGCCAACATGACGGTGTGGTCGCCAACAATATCGCCGCCGCGAATAGCGTGAAATCCGATCTCTTCCTTCGGCCGCTCGCCCGGCATACCAGTACGTCCATCCTGCTGGACCTCCTTCAGATCCCAGTCATAGCCGTCCGCCGCCGCACGGCCCAACATGAGCGCGGTACCGCTCGGAGAATCCTTCTTCTGGTTGTGGTGGCGTTCCAGCACTTCGATGTCGTAGCCCTTGCCCTTGAGTGCACGGGCGCCGGCTTCCACAAGGTTACAGAGCAGGTTGATACCGAGGCTCATGTTGCCGGACAGGACCACGGCACTCTTTTCGGCGGCGGCGTCAATGGCGGCCAGTTCCTCTTCACTGAGGCCGGTGGTACCGATCACCCAGGCCGTCCCCCACTCCGCAATACGCGGCGCATTGCCGGCGGTGCCAAAGTGCGAGGAAAAGTCGACGATTACATCGGCAGTTGAACCCACCTCTTCGAGGTTGGTGATCAGTTTTATCCCGGCCTCCTTCGAACCTGCCATTAGCCCGGCATCCTGTCCGAGTTCCGGCGCGTCCCAGAGATCAACGGCACCATGCAGTTCAAGCCCAGCAACCTTTTCCTCCAGAATACAACGGATCAGGGTCTTGCCCATTCGACCGCCGGCACCGAGAATTACAACCTTTTTAGCCATTAGAGAACTCCTGATTCTTCCAGTGTTTTGCGCAAAACCGCTTTCTTTTCATCATCCATCGAGCACATCGGCAAACGATAGACTTCCTCGATCATGCCCATCATGGCCATGGCGGCCTTGACCGGAATCGGGTTCGTGTCAATGAACAGGTCCCTGAAGACAGGCGTATACTTGTCATGCAGAGCCTCGGCTTCGTCACGTTCCGCAGACAACGCATGATTGACCAGCGCCACAACTTGCGCGGGAATAATGTTGGATGCCACGGAAATGACGCCGATCGCCCCTTCCTCGATCATCGGAAGCGCCAACGCATCATCCCCGGAAAGCACTTCAATATCACACCCATGCTTGATCTGCGTTACTCGTTCAACGGAACCGGCCGCTTCCTTGATGGAAACGATATGCGGGTGCTTGGCGAGTTCAACGACCACTTCCAAGGGGATTTCGCGGGCAGAACGACCCGGTACGTTGTAGAGCACCACGGGCACTCCAAGATCGGCCACGGCCGAAAAATGCTGGATCAGGCCGGAGTTGTTCGGCTTGTTGTAGTACGGCGTCACCTGCAACGTGCCATCGATCCCAAACGCCTTGCAGGCCTCTGTCAATTCGATGGCTTCATCCGTCGAATTGGCCCCCGTTCCGGCGATAATCTTGCATCGTCCCGCGGCTTTAGCCGCCACGGTTTCGATCACTTTCAGGTGTTCAGTGGTGCGCAGGGTGGGCGACTCGCCGGTGGTTCCCACCGGTACAATACCCGCCACACCGCCGGCAATCTGGAACTCCACCAGCTCCTCCAGCTTTGCATAATCGACCGCCCCATCTACAGTGAACGGAGTCACCAAAGCTGTATAAACTCCACTAAAATACATTGTCTTACTCCTTAAACGTCAAAGGACTCTAACCCACCGAAGTCCAGCGTTGCAAAATGATCCTCCACCGATTCAGCACGGCGGATCTGAACAACATCGCCGTCCTCGCGCAGCAGCAGTTCGGCGGAGCGCAGCTTCGCGTTATAGTTGAAACCCATGGCATGGCCGTGGGCGCCGGCATCGTGGATCACCACAAGGTCTCCGACCTCCACCTGCGGGATCATCCGGTCGATGGCAAACTTGTCATTGTTTTCACAGAGCGAACCGGTGACGTCGCACTTGAAATCGCACGGCGCATCTTCCTTGCCGGCCACGGTGATATGATGGTAGGCGCCGTAGAGCGCCGGCCGCATCAGATTGGCCATGCAGGAATCCAGCCCGACAAACTGCTTGTAGGTGTTCTTCTTGTGCAACACGCGGCTGACGAGCCAACCGTAGGGACCGGTCACCATGCGCCCACATTCCATGCGGATATCCAGTGGCTTGAGCCCTTTTCCGACGATCAGATCCTCGTACAGCTTGCGAACGCCTGCGCCCAAGGCCTCCAGATCGACGGCCTCGTCCTCCGGCTTGTACGGGATGCCGATTCCACCGCCAAGGTTCACAAACTCGAATTCAATTCCCAGCTCGGAGGACAACTCACCAACGAGTTCAAACAGCATGTGTGCGGTTTCGAGGAAATAGGTAATCTCCAACTCGTTCGAGGCCACCATGGTGTGCAGCCCAAAGCGTTTCACGCCCTTGTCGCGCAAGATGCGGTAACCTTCAAACAACTGTTCGCGGGTAAACCCATACTTGGCTTCTTCCGGGTGGCCAATGATGGCATTCCCGCCCTTGAGCGGCCCCGGATTGTAGCGACAGCAGATTAGCTCCGGCAGGCCGACATTTTGTTCGAGATATTCGATATGCGAAATATCATCAAGGTTGATGATCGCACCCAGTTCCTTGGCCTTTTGGTATTCGTAGGCCGGCGTGTCGTTGGAGGTAAAGATAACATCCTCACCCACTACACCAACGCTCTCCGAAAGCAACAGCTCGGGATAGGACGAGCAGTCCGAACCGAACCCTTCTGCCTTGAGAATTTTCAGCAGATACGGATTCGGTGCAGCCTTCACCGCATAGTATTCCTTAAAACCGGGATTCCACGCAAAAGCCGCCTTCAGTCGGCGGGCATTCTCTCGGATGCCCTTTTCGTCATAAATATGGAACGGTGTCGGAAACCGCTCAGTCAGCGTCTCTAATTGCATCTTGTCCAGCGGACACTTCTTTTCTGCCATGGTCATCTCCTAAAAATTAATGAGCGGGACTATACACGAAAGCCCCGTGTTTCCAACGTCTGGAACAACAAAAAAGGGTTTTTCCAAGCATGGAAAAACCCTTTCCGATGTTTGGATACGCCGCTTATCCCTGGTTTTTCATCGTGGCCAGCACGCGCAAACGCAGGGCGTTGAGCTTGATGAAGCCGGTGGCATCGGACTGATCGTAACCGCCCGCTTCGTCGAAGCTGACGATCGAAGGGTCATACAACGAATACGGCGATTTGCGACCGCAGACATGCACCCCTCCCTTGAAGAGCTTGACGCGCACCGTACCGGTCGCCGTTTCCTGGCTCTTTTCGACAGCGGCCTGAAGCATTTCACGCTCCGGCGCAAACCAGTAGCCATTGTAGACCAGTTCGGCATATTTCGGGATGAACGAATCGCGCAAATGCATCGTTTCACGGTCCATCGTGATGGATTCAAGCGCGCGGTGCGCGTGATGCAGGATGGTTCCTCCCGGCGTTTCGTACACGCCGCGGTCCTTCATGCCGGTATAGCGGTTTTCGACGATGTCGATACGACCGACCGCATGCTCGCAGCCGAGGGCATTGAGCTTTTTTACGAGTGCCGCCGGGCTGAGTGTTTCGCCGTTGACGGCAACCGGAATACCCTTTTCAAAATCTATCTCGACATATTCGGGATCATCGGCGGCCTGGCTGAGTGGCTTGGTCATACACCACATATTTTCATCGGGCTCGTTCCAAGGGTCTTCCAGAATGCCGCCTTCGAAGCTGATGTGGAGCATGTTGCGATCCATGCTGTAAGGCTTGGACGCGGATACAGAGCAGGGAATACCCTTCTCTTCGAGATACTGAATCATGTCGGAACGTCCCTGGAAGGGAAAATCCTCGGGCATGCGCCACGGGGCGATTACCTTGATATCGGGTTTTAGGGCATAGGCTGTCAGCTCGAAACGAACCTGGTCGTTGCCCTTGCCGGTGGCGCCGTGGCAGATGGCTTCCGCACCTTCGGCCTTGGCGATATCAATCATGCGCTTGGCGATCAGCGGGCGCGCGATCGAGGTGCCGAGCAGGTAGGTGCCTTCGTAGATGGCATTGGCCTGCATCATCGGGAATATATAGTCCTTGGCGAACTCCTCCTCGACGTTATCGACATAGCACTTGACCGCACCATGTTTTAGCGCCTTTTCCTCGAGCCCATCCAGTTCCTCTTCCTGACCGACGTTGGAGCAGTAGCAAATGACTTCGGCATTGTATTTTTCCTGCAACCAGGTCAACAGCACGGTGGTATCCAGACCACCGGAATATGCGAGTACCACTTTCATTATTTGATCCTTTCCACCTTAAAACGGGATATCGTCTTCGTAGTCATTAAAATCGGCCGGAACATCGGAATCGGATACCGGCGGTTTGTCATCGGAACCGGCCTCCGCAGCCTGGATTTTCCACGCCTGCAGGTTGTTGAAATAACGGCCATTGTATTCGCGTCCGCGGATATCGAAGGAGACCGTAACCTCCTGCCCTTCCTGAACGCTGTCGAGCAGGCTCACCTTGTCCTGCACAAACTGCAATACAATGTCTTGCGGATATTTGCCATCTTCAACCGTCACCACAAATTCACGAACCGTAAATCCGCTCCCGAAGGTTTTCGGATCCATGATGACTTTTATTTTGCCAGTCAAATCATACGCCATTCTTCTTCTCCTTGTTTTTCAAATTTTATTGTCCCATGCCGCATTGGCAGGGATTGGGCGACTGCGCCGCCATGTCATCGTGCAGTTCCATACAGGCTTCGCTGATGAGCTTCAACGCTTGGTCAATTTCATCCTGTGCCACATTCAACGGTGGAAGCAGACGCAAGACATTGCCTGCCGTCGCCAGCGTCAGCAATCCTTTTTCCTGAAGCTTTTTCTGCAAAGGTAACGCCGGCACATCGAGCACCAGCCCCAGCAACAGACCAAGCCCGCGCACCTGGGCAATCCATTTCTTGTGCTTCAGCGCAATTTCACACAGCCCTTCCACGAAATAGGCCCCCATCATCATGGTATGGGCGAGCAACTGCTCCTCCTCGATCACCTCGATGACCGACAAGGCCGCCGCACAGGCCAGCGGGGTCCCACCAAAGGTGGTGGCATGGTGGCCCGGCTGGAAGATGTTGGCCAGTTTTTCACCGGCAACGATGGCCCCGATCGGGAACCCGTTTCCAAGTCCCTTGGCCAGTGAAAAGGCATCGGGCTGGATGTCGTAGTTCTGGAAACCAAACCATTTTCCGGTCCGGCCCATACCGGCCTGCACCTCGTCACATAACAACAGGATTCCTTTTTCGTCACAGAGCTTCCGTAGATTGGAGAGAAATTCCTGGTCGGCAGGAATCACGCCACCTTCGCCCTGCAACGCTTCCACCAACACGGCAGCGGTCTTGGAAGTGATGGCATCCTCAACCGATTGAAGATCGTTGAAATTGGCATAAACAAAGCCTTGCGGCAACGGAGCAAAGCCCTTCTGCACCTTGTCCTGCCCGGTTGCCGTCAGGGTGGCCAACGTCCGGCCATGGAACGACTGCCGCATGGTGACGATCTCATACTTCCCGTGTTCGCTCCCCCACAACCGGGCCAGCTTGATCAGTCCCTCGTTCGCTTCAGCTCCGGAGTTGCAGAAAAAACACGTAGCGTCCGGCAAGCCGGAATGCTCCGCCAGCGCCTTCGCCAGCTGAGGTTGTTTTTCGTTGTAGTACAGGTTGGAAACATGCACGAGCGTCTCCACCTGGTCCTGCACCGCCCGCACCATTTTCGGATGACAGTGCCCTATGTTCGTCACGGCAATGCCCGATACGAAGTCGAGATATTCATTCCCTTCGGCATCCCACACGCAAGTGCCCGCCCCTTCAACCAACGCGATGCCGGGTGCGTAGGTGGACATCAGATATTGTTTTTGCAGTTCCGCTATTTCGGCTGTCTTCATTTTAAGTTTCCAGATTTTAATTTTCTATTCCGTTATCTCTGTGCCCACACCTTCGCTAGTGAACAGTTCCAGAAGGAGTGAATGCGGCAGGGAGGAATCAATGATGTGGGCTTTCTTGATTCCCGCCTGCACGGCTCCAACCATGCCCTTGATTTTCGGGAGCATTCCGCCGGAAATCACGCCACGCTCGATCAGCTCGTCCACCTCGCTCAGATGCAACGACGAAATCAGCGTCGACGGATCTTCCGGATCGCGCAACAACCCCGGCACATCTGTCAGGAAAACGAGTTTACGGGCGTTCAGGGCACAGGCCACCGCCGTGGCCGCATCATCGGCATTGATGTTGTAGAGGAGGTTGTCCGGTCCCTTACCCAGTGGCGTAATAACCGGAACCATCTCCGACTTGAGGAAGGCCTGCACCGGCACGACATCCACCTCCGTAACCTTGCCGACATAGCCCCAGTCCAACATCTCGTTGGTCGCCGGGTCCATCCCCACCATTTTTTCAACGCGGATAATATCTTCACCATGGATTCCGCGTGCCTTGCCGTGGCACTGCTGAATAATGCTTACGAGGTGCGGATTGACTTCGTGGTTCAACACCCGCTCCACCACGCGGATGGTGGCATCGTCCGTAACACGCAGTCCATGAACAAAATTGGGCGCGATATCGTTTTCCTTCATGGCTCGCGAAATCGCCTTGCCACCGCCATGCACCACCACAGGACGCAAACCGACGCACTCCATGAATGCAATATCCTGAAGGATTCGGCTATAACCGTCTTCGTTCTCCATAATGCTTCCGCCAAACTTGACCACTACGGTTTCGCCGCGGAACTGTTGGATGAACGGAAGCGCCTCAATCAGCGTCGACGCCTTTTCAATAAACTTGTCCATTAATCTCCCCTAGTAACTTCGCCCCGATGATTCCAGGACTAGTAATTAATTCGCACATACTCCTCGGTGCAGTTGCAGGTGTAGACCGTGGCCTTCCCCTCCCCTAGGCGCAGGTTGATGTTTATAGCAAAATCGGTTTGCGAAACCACCTTAATCAGGTCTTCCTGTGGAACATTCGACCGGATGCCCTTGGAGACTGCCTGTGTTTCGTCGTACAGGATATCCACTATTTCCTCCACCACGCGCGCCTTGGAGTAGCCGATCGAATCCATGATCCGTCCCCAGTCAGGATAAGAACCGGCCCACGCAGTTTTGTTCAGCATAGAATTCGCAACCGCCCGCGCAGCCGATTCCGCGTCGGAATCCGATTCGGCTCCGAACACATTGACCGTCACAAACTTGTCGGCACCCTCGCCGTCGTGAACAATCATCATCGCCAGCTCAAAGCATACTTTTTCAAACGCATCATAGAAAACGGCCCAGTCCTGCGAGGTCTCCGTCAAACAAACGTTGCCCGCCTCGCCGTTTGCCAGTGCCAGCACGGTGTCGTTGGTACTTTGATCGCCATCCACCGAAATCCGGTTAAAACTCGTATCCACCGCCTTTTTCAGTGCCTTCTGGAAGCTGTGTTGCTCCACGGCGGCATCTGTTGTGATGTACGAAAGCATGGTCGCCATATTAGGTTCGATCATGCCGGATCCCTTGGCAAATCCGACAATCTTGACCACCGACCCACTCAGCTCAATTTCAGCAGCAGCCACCTTGGGCCGAGTATCGGTGGTCATCATGGCCTCGGCGGTCTGCTGCACATGATCGGCGGATGCCTCGCCGAACAGCTTGCCAATGCCTTTGGCAATTTTGTCCAGCGGAAGTTGAGGGCCGATCTTGCCGGTCGAACAAACGAACACTTCCTGCGGAGCGCAGCCGATGACCCTAGCGGTTTCCGCAGCCATGCCGCGCGCGGCAACCATCCCTTCTTCGCCGGTGCAGGCATTGGCGATGCCGCTATTCATGACAATAGCGCGCGCCAGTCCATGTTCCAAATGCTCCCGGCACACCTTAACCGGTGCCGCACAGACCTGGTTCGTGGTAAATACCCCGGCGGAAGAAGCTGGCGCTTCGGAATAGATGAGCGCCATATCCTTGACGTCCCCCGCCTTGATTCCCGCGGGAATCCCCGCACACTTGAAGCCTTTCGGCATTTGGATATCGGAAAACATAATCTGCCCCTTTAGCGTTAAAACAGAAGTCGGATTTAAATGGTTTTAGCTGTAATGGAAAACAAAAAAAGCCCCCCAGAGCGGGAGGCTTTTGCGATCGCAGTTTCCAACGATTAACGCTTGGAGAACTGGAAGCGTTTGCGAGCTCCCGGCTGACCCGGTTTCTTACGTTCCTTCATGCGCGCATCGCGGCTGAGGAAGCCGGCTTTCTTGAGTACGGCCTTCAGCTCGTCGTCCGACGAAGACAGCGCACGGGAAACCGCGTGGACCACGGCTCCACACTGGCCAGACTTGCCGCCACCCTTGACGGTTGCGATGATGTCGTATTTGCCGACCACACCAGCAGTTTCAAACGGCTTCTTGAGCAGTTCCTGCTGAAGAGCGGTATCGAAGTACTTGTTGGCTTCGAGCCCATTCACGGTGATGTTGCCGGACCCCTCGGAAACGCGTACGCGCGCAACTGAGGTCTTGCGACGGCCAGTAGCTGCAAATGTCAGAGTATCTTTTGCCATGATTATTTATCCTGCTTAGAAGTTGAGTTCCAGCGGCTTGGCCTGCTGTGCGGTATGTGGATGGCTGGCTCCGGCGTACACCTTCAGACGTTTCAGCGTCTGACGGGCCTGACGGTTGGCCGGGAGCATTCCCTTTACAGCCTGTGTAATAATGCGCTCCGGATTCTTTTCACGGATATCCTTGGCCTTGGTTTCCTTCAGACCACTGTTAAATCCGGAATAGTCCTGATAGATTTTCTTTTCTTCCTTGTTACCGGTCAGCTTGATCTTCTCAGCATTGATCACAATAACAAAGGCTCCAGTATCGACATGCGGGGTATACGTAGGCTTGTCGCGTCCTCGCAATGCGTCGGCAATTACCACCGCCAAGCGTCCGGCCGGCTTGTCTGTCGCATCGACAACAAGCCATTCGTGTTGAATATCAGCCTCTTTGGGCATAAAAGTTTTCATGTAAAACGTCCTTTTACTCGGTTCTGTACAAACACAAGGTCGGGGAAGTTATAGTAGCCGAACAGGCGTGTCAACCCCTCTGCGCAAGAAGTTTATTGTTTTTCCCGACATCCTTCCCGTGCTATACACGTTGCATGGGATTTACATTGACCAAGGAACATACGGGACGCCGCCTGACTTGGCTAGGCTGGTTGATAACAATTCTTGTGATTTTAGGAGCCATTTGGGCCTTTTTCTCCAACATCTACTCCTTTCTTGCTCCCGATAAACCGCCGAAGACGGGGGTTATGGTGGTTGAGGGTTGGATCCACGACTTTGCGCTCGATGAAGCCGTCTACATGTACCGGAAGGGAAACTACTCGAAAATTGTCTGCACGGGGGTTCCGGTGGAAACCGGTAGCTATATCCAGCAATTCAAATCCTATCCGGAAATGACGGCGGCCCGCCTGGAAAAACTCGGCATTCCCGAAGACGAGATCATTGTAACCGTCGCCGACGAGAGCACGAAGGACCGAACCTATCAGGCGGCCGTCGCCATGCGTGAAGGCATCATGGCCTACAACATTGATGCAACCAACCTGCATCTGGTCACGGTCGGACCACACGGCCGGCGCAGCCGCATGCTATTCCAGAAGGCCCTCGGCAACGAATACCGCATTGGCGTCACCTGCCTCGAAGCCAGCGACTACAACCACGATGACTGGTATACCTGCAGCGAAGGCGTCCGTTCGGTCATAGGCGAACTCATTGCCTACCTCTACGCAAAACTGTTTTTCCATCCATGACATGAGCAACGCCGACCCCAACCTTCCGCTCTGGCTCGCGTTCATTGCCTTGGCCGAGCAGGCCACCCGCGACCCCCTGACCAACCTCTACAACCGTCGGTACTTTGACGAAACTCTAGCGGACCATGTTGAAATCGCTAAACGATATGATCGCCACCTGAGCCTCGTGCTGTTCGACATCGACCAATTCAAGGCCATAAACGACACCCATGGGCACATTGCCGGCGACACCGCCCTGCGCACATTTGCAGGACTCCTCAAGGCCACGGCCCGCAAGTCCGACATCGTCTGTCGCCACGGTGGTGATGAATTTGCCGTCATTCTTCCCGAAACCGGGCGGGACAATGCCAAACGGTTTGTGGAACGCATCATGAAAAAACAGACCTACCCCACCGTAAGCGCCGGTATCGCCACCTTCCCCTGCGAGGATCTCGCCCAGGAAGCCGACGCCCATTTGCTGACGGAAAAGATGGCCCGAAAAACTTCGTAGATTCCGGCTTTCAACGGCCCATGCACGCTCCCCGAATGAATACAGAATGATATATTTTATAAAAAAAGTATCCCGGCGATCGCCGAGCCGGCCACTAGATAGGCGGGGTGAACTTTCCACTTGGCAATGAGTATGCAGCAGATCGCGGCAATGGCTATCGTCACCCCGTTGCAAAGCGCCACTTGTCCAATGTGCCACGCCGCGGCACCAATCAGCCCGAGCACCGCCGGACGCAATCCCTTAAAAACCGCCTGAGCCGTCGGATGTTCATAGAAATGGAAAAGAAACAGGGCGAACAGCATGATCAAAACCATGCCGGGGAGCGATACCGCCAACGTGGCCAGAAGCGCACCAGGAACACCGCCGGTATCGTACCCGACAAAGGTCGCCAGATTAATGGCGATCGGCCCAGGAGTGCTCTGGGCAATGGCAATCAGATCGGTAAAGCGCTCAGTTGTCATCCATCCGCGCCGTACCACTTCGTGCTGAAGGAATGAAAGCACCGCATAACCGCCACCAAAGGCAAACAACCCGATCGTCGAGAAGGAAACCAGCAGCTGCAGGAAGATGTTCATTCCGCCCTCTCCTTCCGGAACAGGATCAGGCCCAGCAGACCGCCGGCGACAATCATCAAGACGGGGTGAACCTGCAAGCCGGCCACCGCGAGCAGCACGCCGACGGCAAGGACTAACTTGGCGATCGAATCGACCGACTTTTTCCCTACCTGAAAAACCGCCATGGCAATCATGGCGACCACGGCAGCGCGGATTCCCGCAAAGGCCTTCTGCACAATGGGCAGATCAAAATAGGGGGTCAGAAAGGCGGCTATCAACAGAATCACCACCAGCGAGGGGGTAGCCATGCCGGCCGCAGCGGCCAGAGCGCCGGGAACGCCGCGCTTGCGATAGCCGATCAGCGTTACCGTATTCATGGCAATGATGCCGGGCACGGATTGACCGAGCGCATAGTAGTCGACCATCTCGTCGTCGGAGACCCAAGCCCTGGCATCCACAACCTCGCGCTTGAGCATCGGAAACATGACGTATCCGCCGCCGATGGTCAGCGCGCTGATCCGCAGGAAGGTAAAAAAAAGCTCCGACAGCTTCGGTTGTTCCCGGTTTAACGCCATCGGAGCCTTTCAATTTTCAGGAATGAAAGCCTAAAAATTCACGCAGGAGGCATGGAGCGCCTCGATTTTCTCAGCGATCTTTGCAACCACTTCCTGATCGACCTTGTTGCTGATCTTCATCAGGGCCAGCGAATTTTCGCCGGACGGATCGTGCGGGTTGCGCATGTCGTCGATGTTGATGCCGGCCTCGGCCAACGCGTTGCCGATCTGGCCGATAACGCCCGGACGGTCCTTGTAGATGAAGAGCACGGCGGTTCCGACCGGCTCGAAGTAGAGCTTGTCGAAATCGTTGATGCGCGAAATCATCATATTGCCTTCGGCAACGGTACCGCGAACACTGATGCGCTGGAAGTGCGCTGCGTCGACGGAGGTGGTGACATCGACCGTGATCGAGTTGCCATAACCCTTGCTGGCATCTGTTTCGCGGTTGAAGTATTCCACACCCATTTCCTTGAGATATTCAAGAGCGGCATCATACCCCATTGTGCGATCGAAATCGTCGCTGAGCGCGGCCACGATCTGGACCAGCAGCCAGTCGCCAAACTTCGCGAGGTCGCCGTAGAAGCTGGTTTCGATAAGCTTCATCTGCTTATTGCCACCGGCAATGCCGCGGCAGAGATGGGCCAGTGCGAAAGCCAACTCGCTGTAGGCTTTGTCGAGGCCTTCCGGAACATCGCGATTGACCACGTAGGAAGCGATGCCCTTGTCATCGTAACCGATCAGCTGGGTTGCGGAACGCAGGGCGGCATTGAAATTGGCTTCCATGGTACTGGCACCCAGATGCGGAAGCATGATATCGGCAATATCAACCACGCTCTTATCGCCCTCGGCATCCTTTGGATAAACATCGTTAAGGAAACGAAGATTTTTATCGCCCTTCAGCGCACGCAGATCGTCCTCGTTGATGATACCGGCGCGGGCACAGTTGATCAGCGAGGCGCCGTTTTTCATACGGGCCAGCAACGACTTGTTAATGATGCCGCGTGTTTCGTCGTTTTCCGGCATGTGCAGCGATACATAGTCGCACTTCTCGAAAATTTCAGTCAGTTCAGCCGATTCCGCCTTAAGATCGCGGGCGCGCTCGTCGGAAAGGAAGGGGTCGTAGGCCAGAATCTTGACGTCGAATCCAGCCAAGCGCTTGGCGACCAGCTGGCCGATGGCACCGAAGCCGACAATGCCGACCGTCTTGCCGGTCACTTCCTTGCCCATGAAATTTTTCTTTTCCCATTTTCCGGCACGGGTGGAGGCGTCGCCCGGCACAATGTGGCGTGCATCCGCCAGCATGAGAGCAATCACCTCTTCGGCCACCGCATTTGCGTTGGCGCCTGGCGTGTTCATTACATCCACGTTTTTGGAACGGGCATACTTGGTGTCGATGGTGTTGTAGCCGGCACCCGCGCGAATGACCACCTTCAGCGCCGGCAGGGCATCAATGATTTCCGGGGTCACTTTTTCGGAACGCACAATCAGCGCATAAGTATCGGCATGTTGAGAAGCCAGGGTTGCCAGATCCGAAGATTCGTCCTGAACAACCTCGTAGTTGCCATGCTTATTCAGGGTTTCGCGGGCAATGCTGTTCAGCTTGGTCGGGATCAATACCTTCTTCATTATTTCCTCTTCGGTTGGGGTTGAAAACAGAACGCCACACTAGGCATGGCGCCCGCCGGAATCAAGCTTTGACAAATCCATTTTTTCTGGGAGAGTCTTAGCTTCTATTGGAACAGGAATATGAAAAGAAGAGTCTACATGTTCAGCGGCCTCAGCGCCGTTCTTTTGCTTTCAGGATGCATGGGCTATCGTCTCGGAGGCGGGCGCCCCGAAGGTATTAAAACGGTTTCCCTTGCACCGATCGTCAACTTGTCTGGCGAACCCGCTATTGAATTGCAGGTTACCCATGCCCTGCGTGATCGAATTCAGTTTGACGGACGGCTGCAACTGGCAGACTCCAACGATGACGCCGACGGCGTCATCGAGGTCACCCTCATCTCTTACAACCTGGTACCAGTAGCCTTCCGGTACAGGCAGCAGGCCACGCCGCAAATGTACCGCCTCCGCATCACGGGACGGGCGATCTTGAAACGGTCTGATACCGGCAAGGTTATAGCAACCTCCTCAACCTATGGAGAGAGCACCTTCCGTTTCCAATCCGACCTTACCACATCGAAACGCAATGCCCTGCCCGACGCAGCGGCGGAAATCGCGAAATACATGGTGGATGATCTGATTGAGCAGTGGTAGGCGTATCGGTTCTGATTGATCGGCATTCCGTATTTTCCAGCCAGAACCTCTGAACCACGAAGAAGACAGCGCGGCATAGCCACAACCAAATATTCAAGGCAAAGCAATCGTACTATACCGAGCCTCCGTCCACTCCACGCCTTGGCGTTGCAAGAAAACGAAGATGAACGGATGGCAGCACAGACTCGCTGACCACAAAAAAAACCCGCTCACCGGCGGGTTTTTCAGTTCACGTATTGATCCGTCAGACTAGGCGGATGCAATCTTTCGCAGGCCGTTTGCGGCATTGGTCTTGCGGCGGACTGCAGTGTTCTTCTTGATCACTCCGGCCTTGGCCGCCTTGTCGAGAACCGAGCTGTAGCTACGCAGGGCTTCGGCACCCTTTTCCGCGTCTTTGGCCTCCAAGGCTTCCATCATGGCACGGCGTGCCGTTTTGATGCGGGTACGGACCTGCACGTTGCGGTCGTGTCGCACTACGTTCTGACGCATTCTCTTCTTAGCGCTTTTCAGATTCGGCATATTAAATCACTCCGTTAAATCAAATTTATTCCTGTTTCTGGAAAAGAAGAGACGGATAATAGCGGTAGAGGCTTTCAAGTCAATCCGCAAATCCCCCAAAAGTTGCGCCTAATGAACCGGCCCCCAATGCTCGCGGAAAGGCCAGTAGACAAACATGGCGGGCCCTTGGAAATCCTTCCGCGGTACCCCGCCGAAAAATCGTCCATCCAGACTCATGCCCGGCAAGGTATTGTCGCCCATCATCAAATGTTCATTGTCACCCAACTGAATAAAATCCTTGGACGTCTCCAGCAAACTACCTTCCGCAACGTCGTGGCCTCCATGATAGATGGGGTCGGTATCGATCTTTCGGAAGATCGGGGGTTCGTCGACAATTTTTCCGTCGGCCACAATATGCCGGTTCTGAATTTGAATCTTTTCACCGGGCATCCCTACCATGCGCTTGATGTAGAATGTGTCCTTGCGCACCTGCGGGTGGGTGATACTCCGCGTGTCAAAGACGGAAATATCACCCCGATCAGGACTCATAAAATTATACTTCATCTTATTGACGATAATATGGTCGCCGGCAATCTTGTAGCCCTCCCAAATGACATCACCCTTCTGGTAGAATTTCCGTTCGGCAACCTTGTGATACCATTGTCTCACCAAATCGTCATCCCCCACCCAGGCTCGGAACATGTAATCAGGCATTTCGTGTTCAACTCCACCGAGATTGAAAACCCAGGAGTCTCCCTTGCGCTGCAGGGAACCATCCAGGATGCCGGCAGCTTGTGCCTCCATCATGTGGTACGTTTCGCCAGTAAAAAACCATTTGAAAACGCGAAAAGGCTGATGATGATCAAGGAAGGAGGGTCCACTATGGGCTGCTCCCTTAATCCCGTTCAGCGTCGGTTGCATCGAACCCGTCGGTATCTTGAACGGCTGGAAAAAGAAGGCACGGATGGCCATGGCCGCACCGAGGGCCACAATCACCACCTCGACATTTTCGCGAATGCCGCTCCGGTAGGACGAGGGATAGACCCTGTCGGTCGCGGCATCGAGCGCGCTGACCGCATTTTCGATCGCCCCCTGCCCGGCTTCATAAAGTTCGCGCACAGCCGCTTCGGCCACTTCCAGAGCCGCAAGATCTTTGGGATCTGCGATATCTTCGCGCATATGGCGTGCATGCCGCGCCGCATGCAGATATTCCTTCAGTTGCTTGCGCAACTTCCGCTTCTTAAAAAAATTGACCATGAATGCCTTACTGCTGGTTGGTTTTCAGGACCGCGATAAACGCCTCCTGCGGAATATTCACCTTGCCGATTGCCTTCAGCTTCTTCTTACCTTCCTTCTGGCGTTCAAGCAACTTGCGCTTACGCGAAATGTCCCCGCCATAGCACTTGGCCGTCACATCCTTGCGGTAAGCGCGGATCGTTTCGCGGGCAATAATCTTGCCGTTCACCGCCGCCTGCAAGGCCACCGCAAAGGCCTGACGCGGTATCACGTCGAGCAGCGACTTGCACATCTGTCGTCCACGGAACTCGGCTTTCGAACGATGTACAATACTGGAAAATGCATCCACCACTTCGCCATGGATCATAATATCCATCTTGACCAAATCGGAAATCTGGTAATCGGCATACTCATAGTCCATCGAGGCATAGCCGCGGGAAATGGTCTTCAGGCGGTCATAGAAGTCGATCAGCACTTCGTTGAGCGGCATATGGCACGTCAGCATGACCCGGTGCGCGTCGATGGTGTCCGTCTTGGTGATTTCGCCTCGCCGCTCCATGACGAGCTGGAGCATCTCGCCCATATAATCGGTGGGCGTGATGATGGTGGCATTGATCATCGGCTCCTCGATATGCGCAATCTGTGTCAAATCCGGAAGATGCATCGGATTGTCGATCTCCACCGTCTCACTGTTGTTCAGCACCACTTTGTAGACGACGTTCGGATAGGAGGAAATGATGTCCAGATTAAATTCCCGACGCAGACGTTCCATAATGATTTCCATGTGGAGCAGTCCGAGGAAACCGCAACGGAAACCGAAGCCCAGCGCGATAGACGATTCGGCCTGAAACGTAAACGAGGCGTCGTTGAGGCGTAGTTTGTCCATGCTGGCGCCCAGCTTTTCGTAGTCGCTGGTTTCGACGGGATAGATGCCTGAAAAGACCATCGGGTGGATTTCCTTGAAGCCGGGCAACGGGTCCCCGGCCGGCTTCTTGGCCAGGGTCAACGTATCGCCAATCTGGATCTCGGAGGCATCCTTCATGTTGGCAATCACATAGCCGACTGCGCCCTCTTCGAGCACCTTGCACTTTTTCATGTCCGGCGTAAAAACCCCGACTTCCTTGATCTCGTAATCCTGTTCCGAGCTCATCACGCGAATCTTGTCGCCCGCCTTCAAGGAACCGGAAAAGAGGCGCATATAGACCACGACCCCACGAAATGCGTCGTATTTGGAATCAAACACCAGCGCACGGGTAAAATGATCCTTGGCCGGATCCGGGGGCGGGATGCGTTCGACCACGGCCTCGAGAACCTCCTCGATTCCGATGCCCTTCTTGGCACTGACCATCAGCGCCTCGGTGGCTTCGATCGCGAGAATATCCTCGATCTGCTGGCAAACCTCGTCAACATCCGCGTTCGGCATCTCGATCTTGTTGAGCACGGGAATGATGTCGAGGCCGTTGTCCATTGCCAGATAGGTGTTCGATACCGTCTGGGCCTCCACGCCCTGGGAGGCATCGACCACCAAGATCGCCCCTTCGCACGCTTGCAGGCTGCGGGAGACCTCGTAGGAAAAGTCCACATGACCGGGCGTATCGATTAGGTTGAAGGTATAGATATGGCCGTCCTTCGCCTTGTATTTCATCGTGACAGGGTGTGCCTTGATGGTAATGCCGCGCTCGCGCTCGAGATCCATGGAGTCGAGCAACTGTTCCTTCATCTTGCGCTGCTCCACCGTATGGGTAAGCTCCAGCATGCGATCAGCCAGCGTCGACTTACCATGGTCGATGTGGGCGATGATCGAAAAATTTCGGATTAAACTTAGATCGTTCATGTCGTGTAATTTTAAATAGGCGGGTTTGGCCTCAAAAAACGATCGGACAAGCTAGCGGAGGCCTGCGCGAAGGTCAAGTGTTCCGCACAAGGCGTATCGCAAGAATTGGGCTACAGGTCGAAGTCGTGGTTAATCGATGTATAGGGAAGTTGCACATAGTTGAAGAATGTTGCGGTTTTCGTGTAGCCGTGGCGCCGGAAAAGATCGGTCAGATTAATTCCCAACCCTAGGTATGGATGCCGGTAATCGATCTCCCTTTTATCGGAAAATCCTTCCGTGTAATAGCCTACGTGAACCTCAACATACCGCAACCAGTTCTTCTCCATAGACTTAAAACCTCCCAACTTGAGTGCCAGCAGAAATCTTGAATTGCCGTAGTCGGTTGTAAAATCGCTTTTTTCCGGATCGAGCCCGAACTGCCAGCGATAATCGATCTTGCGCGCGAGTTCGGGGTGTACGTAAAGAAGATACCCCAGCAGGCATCCCAATGTGTTGAAGGTCAGGTCTTCGCCGGAAAAGCCATAGTCGCTGAAGGAGTCGCCAAATTCCATGTATCCCATGATCGCGAATGACGTCAGGGAACCGTACAACGCGGCCTCATTGCGCCGGAAGTCGTAGCATTCATAGAGGTAGGCGATGCCATGCGACAGGATATAGCTCGTGTAGAGATGGCCCAGCTTGTCCATGCCGCCATCATCCGTATTCTCGCCGAACCACCCTTCCGATTGGGCATGGGGGGTCTGCGTAAAATAGTCCCACTGCACCATTCCCCATGCCGTAACCCCCGCAATCCCCGCCATCGTGGTTCCCAACACAATCTGATTCTCTTCAGCTTCGGGGGAACTCTTCTCCCCGTCACGGCCTCCGGGCGCCGGCGCATGAATATCCGTCAACGTCGATGCGTCCTGCGCGAGCGAAGCAGCCACGCAAAAAGCCAGCGCGACAACCAGCAGCAAGCGGACCGGCACATAAGCTCCCCATGCAACGCAACCAAGAATATCTACTGTTTTTCGTGGAAACATCCGATCGTTCCCTTTTACTGTATTATATGCCTTTTTTACATACTCCACCAAGCCTTTGTGTTATAGCAACAATGCAATCACCGGATTAAAAGAGGCCGAATTCGTGAAATCACCTAGGTCCAAACGCTTTAAACGCATTTATATTAAACTGATGCGACATCCCGGCTCGCCGGAGTATGTTGCGCGGGGCGTGGCCATTGGTTTTTTCACGGCGTTTTTCATTCCCTTCTCGTTCCAAATGCCGGTTGCCCTTGCCTTATCTATACAGCTCCGAGCTGCCCGCATTTCATCTATGCTGTTCACCTGGATCACCAATCCATTTACAATCCCCATTTTCTACCCGCTCCAATGCTACGTCGGCTCCAAAATCATCCATGTTCATCTGTCCTATCCCCATGTCAAGGAACAGCTTACCGACATTGCCCGCACTCCATCACTCAAAGCCGTCGCCGCACTCGGATCGGAAGTGCTATTATCCTTTTTCGTGGGCGGATTGCTGTTCGGCAGCATCGCCGCAGTACTGGGCTACCACCTCGCCTTACCGTGGATAATACGGTATCGTCGCAAACGTGAACTTCGCAAGGAACACCGTAGACAACGCTCAATCGCCTTAACCAATACTGAAACAGGATGTAGCACAGAATGATAAGACTTGCCTCTTATGGAAAAAGGGAATGGCTCGGCGGAGGTATCATCGCCTTGGCGCTCGCCGCCATCGGAACAGGAATCGCCCTGAAAATCAATGCACCGGCGGGATGGAGCCTGACGGCTTTGGCCGCGTTGGCTTGGCTGGCGCTGGCCGCCTTTTTTCGCGTACCCCAACGCAACATACCCCGGGAACCCGGCATTCTGGTTTCACCCGCCGACGGCGTCGTAAAGGACATCGGCGTCATGACCGACCACGGGATCGCGCCGTTCGAAGGCGAGCCTCTGCTGCGCATCGGAATCTTTCTCTCTGTCCTGGATGTTCATGTCAACCGAGCCCCAGCAGACATGGAAATAATCTACCGCAACTATAAGCCAGGGCGCTATCTGGACGCCCGCAACCCCCGTTGCGCCAAGGAAAATGAGTCATTGCTCATTGCCGGATACGGGAATGTGGAAGGCGACCAGATCGCCTTGGCCGTTCGGCAGGTTTCCGGTGCCATCGCGCGCCGTATCGTCTGCGAGCCGAATCCGGGCGACCACCTGAAAAAGGGCGATATCTACGGCATGATTAAATTTGGCTCACGAACAGAATTGTTTTTTCCTGCCCATCAGCAGATAACGCCCGCCGTTTCCGTCGGAAGCCGGGTTTTTTCCGGAACGACGGTCATTGCGCGCATGCAACCACAGGAGCTTGCCTAATCCCATGAACGAACCATTCATCGACAACCAACCCGAGCACCACTTCAACCCAGTGCCATCCCTTTTTACCCTTTGCAACGCACTGTGCGGATTCACCTCGATTCTCTACACGCTTGGAGCCGAGGACGGTCACGTGCCAGCCATCAGCCTTTGGCTTGTTTTCGGGGCCATGCTTTTCGATGTTCTTGATGGCTTGGCCGCCCGGGTTTTAAAGGCACAAAGCCTGCACGGCATGAATCTCGACTCGCTGGCCGACGCGATCTCCTTCGGAGCCGCACCAGCTGCGATCATCCACCAGCTCATTATGGGCCGGATAGCCCTTGCGGGCCACTTTCCCGGGCTGGCGTGGTTTGTCGCGGCATTTTATCTTGGATGCGCCCTCTGGCGGCTGGCGCAGTACAACAGCATCGCTATGCAGGAGACAGAGGATCACAGCGACTTTGTCGGCCTTCCCTCCCCCGGAGCGGCGGCATTGGTGTGTGCCATGGCCATTCTGGTTCCGGAACTTGACCTGGGAGCAAAACTAATGCTTATCGCCTACATTGCCTATTCGGTGATCAGTGCCGGGCTGATGGTCAGCGCCGTTCCCTATACCCATATCCGGCGTTGGCTCACGAATACCAGGAAATGGGTCCCCGTTCTTTTCATTGGCGCAGTCGTTGCATCGATCTTCCTCTTCAAGGTCTGGGCCATGGTGGCGTGGGCCCACTTCTATGCCTTTTCTGCGCCGTTTATTGCGCTTGAAGCCCGCGTAATGCAACGGCGGCACGCCAACATATAGGAAACCGGAACCCTGCGACCACTAGACGCACGCATCGGTTCGATGCCGGGTTGGTTCCCCTTGCGGCCTTTTCATTTTTTTACACTTCTTGACGCGCATCAAGGTTTGAGTGTCGTAGCTATGCATAATGGCGACATCATTTGAACAACAACCAACCAGGAGATGAGAAATGAATATGTTCTGCTATCAATGTGAACAGACCAGCCAGTGCACCGGTTGCACCTCGTTCGGCGTCTGCGGCAAGGATCCCGAAACTGCCGCCCTACAGGATCTGCTCGTACAGGTCTGCAAAAAGATTTCCGAAAAGGCCCACGCCGCCCGTATCACCGGCAAGACCACTCGCGAAGCCGACCTCTTCGTCATGAAAGGCCTCTTCACCACCGTCACCAACGTCAACTTTGACGCCAACGACATCGCCGGCATCATTTCCCGCGGCGTTGCCCTGCTCAAGGAACTTGGCGGCGAATGGGAACTGCCTTCCGATCTGGACGGCCTCATTTCCCAAGGTGAAAAGGTCGGCATCGAAAGCCGCATGAACACGCTCGGACCGGATGTCACCGGCCTCCAGGAGCTGATCCTATACGGATTGAAAGGCACCGCTGCCTACGCCGACCACGCCTACGTCCTCGGCAAGGAAGACGACTCCGTCTTCGCCTTCTTCCACGAAGCCCTCGCCTTCCTGCTCAACCCGGCCCCGACCGTCGACGAACTCGTCGGCTACGCGCTGAAGACCGGCGAAGTCAACCTGACCGTCATGGGCCTGCTCGATGCCGCCAATACCGGCACCTACGGCCACCCCTTCCCCACCCCGGTCCGCATCACCCCCGTCGAAGGCAAGGCCATTCTCGTTTCCGGCCACGACTTGAAGGACCTCGAACTGCTGCTGAAGCAGACCGAAGGAAAAGGCATCAACATCTACACCCACGGCGAAATGCTTCCCTGCCACGGCTATCCTGAACTCAAGAAATATCCGCATCTTGTCGGCAACTATGGCGGCGCCTGGCAGGATCAGCGCAAGGAGTTCGAAGCTTTCCCCGGCGCGATCCTGATGACCACCAACTGCATCCAGAAGCCGAAGGAAAACTACAAGGCCCGCATCTTTACCTCCGGCCTCGTTCAATGGCCCGGTGTGCAGCACATCGACAACGGCGACTTCACGCCCGTCATCAAAGCCGCCCTCGAATCCGAAGGCTTCAAGGAAACCGAAGAAGAAAAGACCATCCTCACCGGCTTCGGCCACAACGCCGTCCTCGGCGTCGCCCCGCAGGTCGTCGATGCCGTCAAGAGCGGTGCCCTCAAGCACTTCTTCCTGATTGGAGGATGCGACGGAGCCAAGCCCGGCCGCAACTACTACACCGACTTTGCCGAAGCGGTTCCGAACGACTGCGCCATCCTTACGCTGGCCTGCGGCAAGTTCCGCTTCAACAAGCTCGATTTTGGTGACATCGGCGGCATTCCGCGCCTGCTCGACATTGGACAGTGCAACGATGCCTACTCCGCCATCCAAATCGCCGTTGCGCTGGCAGGGGCGTTCGAATGCGACGTCAACGACCTCCCGCTCTCCATGGTCTTGTCCTGGTACGAACAGAAGGCCGTCTGCATCCTGCTCACCCTGCTGCACCTCGGCATCAAGGACATCAAGGTGGGCCCCAGCCTGCCCGCGTTCATCACCCCGACCGTGCTCCAAGTGCTCGTCGACAACTTCAACATTGCTCCGACCACCACGGTCGAAGCCGACCTGGCCGACTGCCTGTCCTGAGCCTGCCGAAGGACCTCGGCCAGTAATCGAATTGGGTGATACCAAGGGGAAATTAGCAAGGCGCTCCATCCGGAGCGCCTTTTTATGCCAGCGAGGATGACATAGCAACTCAAGGGCCATCCCCTCGTTCCGCCATAGAATGAAGCAAACAATTTTTGCATATTTAAAACCTTTGTTTTGCAACAAAGGTTTATATCTAGCATTATATGGAACTTCATTATTCGACGATTAAGACAACCTCTAGGCTGAGCACATGAAGATTACGAAAAAAACAGTAGTGACAATCCTGCTCATCATCGGTTCGATGATGCATCCCGCACTCGCACTTCGAGGCAATGTGGATACCAGCAATCGCGCAGCTATCGGCCCATCTTCGACAGAAAGAAAGAATACGATCAAATTATCGTCTGAACAGGTCAACTTTATCAAAGATGCGGAAAACCAAGGAATTTCAATCGAGCTGGCCCCCGGATCACCCAACCATTTTTCCATTCGCGGAAAACAGTTGGGAAAACGTCGTTCCTTTTCCGGAGGCGCCGGGCTTACAGTGAAGGGCAAGGGTTCTTACGCACAGGATGCCATAGCAGTATTGGATAATCTTTCAAGCATTCTCGCCATTCGCGATGCCAGCAAGGAATTTGTTGCACGAAAAGTGGTGAGCGATCAGCTGGGAGATCACCATGTTCGCATAGTACAGCAGCACAAAGGCCTACGCGTCGTGGGAACCGATTTGGCCATCCATTTCGACAATAGCAATTCCCCTTATCAGTTGAACGGAACCTACATATCGAATCTCGACATCGACATTTCCCCGAAACTAGATTCAGATACCGCATTACAGCTAGCTTTGCGTGATATCGCAAAGCTGAGCCATGAAGAAGCCCAAGTCGCGGCGGCACCAGAACTCGTGGTCTTTGCACGCAACACCGATCCTGTTTTGGCTTATGAATTGGCTCTTACCTCTCCGGCATCCCCGGAACATGCACCGGGCCTGTGGCGGTACTGGATTGATGCGAATACGGGACAAATCGTTTCTCGCTTCAATGACATCAAGGATATTTCCGCCCCCACAGACAATGGTAGCAACGCCACAATTACCGGGTTTATCCTTGCTGGCGAAGGCGACACTTGGCTCAGTGTAACGGGCTGGCATGAAAACTCGGGTGATTACTACCTCTACAACAAGGACAAACGGTGGTTGATTTATAATGCGGCCACGAATGGCTACACGGACAACAACACATACGCTTACCGCAATACGGCCGACTGGGGCATCAGCGACCCAACAGAGATGTCGGGAGCCATCGCTTTCGACACAACCCAAGACTATTATGCCACCATGCATGGTAGAAACAGCTACGACAATGCAAATGCCTACGCGAGAGCGAACGTCCATTTCGGGACATCCTATGTCAATGCCTTTTGGGATCCCGATGCCCAGCAACTGTATTTTGGCGACGGGGATGGGTATAACGCAAATCCTCTCGTTGTAATGGATGTCGTCGGCCATGAATTCACGCATGCGCTCACGGAACATACGGCGAACCTGACCTATTCCTATGAATCGGGAGCCTTGAACGAATCATTTTCGGATGTTTTCGGGGCGTGCGTAGAGTTCTATGCACAGCCGGACGGCCGCTCGACCTATCCCAATGCGACGGCGGGCCACGCCGATTGGCTGTTGGGTGAGGATTGCTGGCTATCAGCAACGGCATTGCGTGACATGAGCAATCCAGGCAACATCAGTACGGTAGGGGCAGGCGGGGTTCAACCTACAAGATACTATGGCACAAACTGGTATACACAGGCCGGAGACAACGGGGGTGTACATCAAAACTCCGGCGTTCAGAACCTGTTCTTCTACCTGCTCTGTGAGGGAGGAATTGGAAGCAATGACGGCATAAACTACAATCTGAGCGGTATCGGCATTTCCAATGCCGAACAGATTGCCTATCGCGCATTAACCGTGTACTGCACATCCGAAACCGATTACCGGGATTGCCGATTGGCATGGATTTCCGCGGCACAGGACCTGAACACCAACTGGGTGGAAGCGGTTCAGGCGGCGTGGTCCGCCGTAGGTGTAGGACCTCTATCGATCAATCAACACACACAAGCCGTTTTCGATGGAGAGACTGGTGGGGCATTCAGCCCCAGTCGTCATGTGTTCGAGCTGGAAAACTATGGCGACAAACCCATTGCATGGCAGGAAAACAGCCCGTCGTGGTGCACGGTCTCCCCTTCCAGCGGAACACTGCCCCCGGGGCAGAGCGTCTGGGTATCCCTGGAGTTGACATCCGAGGCCGACTCAAAGGCGGCCGGCACCTACAACGGTACGATCCAGCTCAAAAACGCATCGGGAACCTCCTTGGTTTCACGCGATGTGCTGCTGCGCGTCGGGCAACCGAACTACTATACCGAATTATTCGCCAATTCTTCTTTCGACTTGGATGGCGTGTCGATGACCTTCACCCCGGATGGCTCCAAGAATTTCTATTCCACCGCCGCGGTGCCGATCACCTCCCTCCCCGTCAATACGGCGGGTCACACGCAAATCTTCCTGGTTGACGACGACTACTTGAGTCAATCCATCGTGAATGGCGCCACCGTCAAACTCTATGGATCCGCGTATAGCGATTTGTTCATCGGCAGCAACGGCTACATCACCTTTGACGAGAACGACTCCGGCTTCACCCCATCCATCGCCGACCACTTTGGCAGAAAGCGCATTTCCGGATACTTTTGTGATTTGGACCCCAGCGCTGGTGGCCACGTGTACTGGGTCCAACTGGCAGATCGCGTCGTGGTGACGTATGACCATGTTCCTAGATGGAGTTCAGGCGAACTGAACACATTCCAGTGCGAATTGTATTTTGACGGAAAAATCACCCTGTCGTGGTTGGGCATCAACTACCTGCACGGATTGGTGGGCCTGTCGAACGGCTCTGGCGAACCAAGCGGTTTTGCTGAAACCGATTTGAGCGATTTCGCGTCGGACTATGACAAGGACGGCATTCCCAACACGTGGGAACTCCAGTATTTTTCCGGTGTGACAAACTGCATTGCATCGCTGGATTCCGACGGGGATGGTCACATCAATCTGGATGAGTACATTACCGGAACCGATCCACTCGATCCCCTGTCCTTCTTCAGTACTGGGGAATCATCGCCAAACGAGAACGGAAACCATTTTGTGATTCGGTGGAATGCCGCCGTAGGCCGTGACTACACGATCTACTACCGCCCGGACCTACTACATGGCGGCTTTGAAAAAGTCTCTCAAACCTGGTACCCGCACAACACCTACACGGATTCCGTCCACGAGGTGCAGAACCAGGGTTTCTACAAAATCGAAGTACAGTTGCAATAGGGTCCTGACCACTATCGCCAATCTTCGGTCGGGGCATCCAGCTCCGAATCGACGATTGGGGTTGCCTGCCTCGGTGCATAGAACGAATTGGGTGATACCAAGGGAAAATTAGCAAGGCGCTCCGGATGGAGCGCCTTTTTTATTCGTTATCGCTCAGCTCTTAGAGCCGCCACACATCCTCCCCTAGCTGTAGGGCACCTCAATCCAAAACGACTTCCTGCTCGTATTCGGGAACGACGCAGGTCCAGCCGGTTTTTTCAGTGAGGAATTGCTGGAAGGCGGTGGCGGCAGATTCTTCGCCGTGGGTGACAAAGACCTTGCGCGGGGGCTCCTGAATGGACGAGAGATAGCGATAGAGCTCGTTTTGGTCGGCATGAGCAGAGAAGCCGCCAATGCGTTCGATGCGTGCCTTTACCGGATGCTCTTCGCCAAAAATGCGGATGGTTTCGGGCTTGTCGAGTATGATTCGCCCGAGGGTTCCAAATGCCTGATAGCCGACAAAAAGAATTGTGCTTTCAGGGCGGCCGATATTGTTCTTGAGATGATGCTTGATGCGGCCACCGGTGCACATGCCGGACCCGGCAATAATGATCGCCGTGCCGTTGATGTGATTGATCGACTTTGACTGAGCGACTGTGCGCGACATCGTCAGTCCGGGGAAATTATAGGGTTCGCCGCCGGCGCGGACCTGCTCCATGGTTTCCTCATCGTATAGATCGGGGTGTTTGTTGAACACATCGGTAATCTTGATGGCCATGGGACTGTCGACGAAGGCCATTAGGTGCGGGATGCGATCCTCATTGAGGAGGTTGTTGAGGTGGTAGAGAAGCTCCTGCGTGCGCTCCAGCGCAAAGCTGGGAATGACGATGTTTCCGCCGGCCTCATGGGTTTCGTTGATAATGCGTTCCAGCTCACCGGGAATGTCCGCCACTTCTTCGTGCGTCCGGTTGCCGTAGGTCGATTCGATCAGCACATAGTCGGCATGCTCGTACTGGAAGGGATCGCGCATGATCGGCAGATCCCAGCGGCCGACATCACCGGAGAACAGAATGGTACGTTTTTCGCCCCCCTGCTCCACCTCCAGCCGGATCGACGAGGAACCAAAAACGTGTCCGGCTTCGCGGAACTCGGCACTGATCCCCTCGCCGATCGGCACCTTGGTGTTGTATTTGACTTTATTGAACAGCGTATTGACCTTTTCGGCATCCTCCATTGTATAGAGCGGTTCGTAGGGAAACGGGCTCTTTTTTCCGGACCGTTGGTGCCGCTTCAGCTTTTGCTTGATGTCTTCTTCCTGAATGTGCGCGGAGTCGAGCATGATGATGTTGGCAATATCGGCCGTCGCCGATGTTGCGTACACCGTGCCCTTGAATCCTTCCTTCACCAGCTTGGGCAACCGGCCGCAGTGGTCGAGATGGGCGTGGGTCAGCAGGACGGCATCGATGGTATCGGCCGGTACGGGAAAATCAGCCCAGTTGCGCGGCTTCAGGTCGCGTTCCTGATAAAGCCCGCAGTCCACCAGCAAGCGAACGCCGTTTGCCTCAATATAGTAGCAGGAACCGGTTACATTCCTTGCCGCTCCGAAAAAGTTGAGTTTGATTTCCATTAGTTTCTATTCCTTTCACATTTTGCCACAAACAACATCACAACGCACAAAAAACAAACGCCCTCCGCGCCGTTTTGTGTTCTTTGAGGCCATTCTCAATCCAGCTCATCCGGACTCACTGCGGTCGTCCGACAGATCGACACATAGTCATTATAGGAGGCGATGAGGGGATCAACAGCAAAATCACCCGCTTTCAGCAGGTCTATATTTCCGAACAGGGTCATTAGGAAATCCGAAAGCAAGCCCGGCTCGTCCATGGAGACGAGCGATTTTTTTAGCGCGCCGGCAATCTTCGATTGATCCCGTTCATAGAACAGATAGCCGGCTTCGGTTTTTGCATTCACCGTATCCGTGTTGCACTCTTTGAAAAAATGTTGCTGGGCCGCCATGGCATATAACGGTAATTGGCAATCCAGATTGCGGCGGATCTCGTCGAGGTAGTCATCGTGGCTGCCGAGGGCACGGCTGGAGCCTTTGTAGTCCAGCACCCGCACCTTCTGCAATTCGCCGCTGTCCGCAAAAATAAGATCGACGCGGTCAATGACCCCTTTCAACCGCAGGTCACCAAGCTCAACGGCTGTCGCGCCGCCAAACTTCAGCTCAAACAATGCGGGAAATCGGTTTTCATCCGCGCAGATCCGGGCGTCATGGCGGACAAAGTTCAGTACCTGTTCCATCACCTTTTCGCGCTCCGCCGCCCAGATTCCCGGATGCCCCAGCTCGGCCCGATCCATTCGCTGCTGAGCGATCTGGCAGGCAAAGGCCACATACTCTTCTTCCCGATTCGGATGGAATACCGCAAGCGGAATGGCATCAACGCCCCCGTCCGTCCGTTTTCTCCAACCGGATGCGGTATGGACGGCCCACTGACGTGGCATTTCGATGCCAGCCTCGCCGTTGGCAATGGAACAATAAACGTCATGAAGGATGGAGTGGATCAACCCGCCCCGATCCATGGGATCGGGCGTATCGTCGGGCATCCGCTCGGGCGTCAGTCCAAAGACACGTTCGAGCAGGAAGATATAGCGGCACTGCGCCAGCGCCTCCAATGCCGTCGGACTCAGCTCCTTCTTTGCGGCGAGCCATTCGGCGACTTTTCCCTTCAGCGCCGGAATATGTCCGCAATATTTCGACGGGGCGCGCTCGCCGATCGGTGAATCAAGAAAGACCTCGCGCTCGACTTCGATGTCGAGCATGGAGATGAGATGCCTGAGGACTGGAGGGACAGCGTCCTCGTCGTCCGCGGACAGCGAGGACGCTGTCCCTCCATTCACCGCCGCCTGCAACGCCTCGTCGGCGGCGCGGCACAACGATAACGGCACCACGGTCAGAAACGATTCGCCGGGCATGGGGATGCGGTCTTCCGGAACAGTGGCTTGCTGCACGGCGATGTGTCGGGAGAACATGTTGTCGTCACCAAGTTGCAGGATCCTCCACTGGTCGTAGGGACTGGGAACAATCCGTTCCTGCGCGCACCAGCCCGCGAGGTTCCAGAGTTTGCGGAAATATTCGCTTTCGCCTTTTTCATTCCCCTCCTGGTCGGCGGACTGGTACGAGAGCACAAGCTGTTTGCGCGCCATCCCGATCACCGAAAGAAACAGGACTGACTGCTGCTCGAACAAGACATCGGCCTTGGGCAGGGCGAGCGCCGGAAGATGCCTCCCCTGCTCTTCCAGATGCCGACGCAACCACTGACGTTCGTCGTCGCTGAACAGGGCATCCTGCTGGGGCACACCGGGAAACTCCCCCTCGTTTAACCCGGCAAACATCACCACGTCAAAATCGAGTCCGACCGCGTCGTCCGCCTTTAAGATCCAAACCCCTTGCTCGTGGCTGTCGCGCGGTTTGATGGTGGAATTTTCCAGCAGTTCCTCAAGCAAATCGATCAATTCCCGCAAAGGCAACGGGTGCGCGCCAAAACTCTCCAACGCGACCGCTATTTTCTTGAGCGCCTCCGAATTGAAGTGATCCTCTGGTTCGACGATGCGATCCTTCAGGATGCGCGCGGCCTCAATGCCCGACAAGTTTTCCGAATCACGAAAATACGGAACCGATGCCATATCGATGCGAGGCGGCGCCTTTAACAGTTTATCCACGGCTTCCTCGCGCCCATCAAATTGGATGGCCGGGTTGCGAACGAGATCAATCAACGCATCGCGTTCGGGGCGCAAAGGAAAAGCCAGCCAAGACAGAAAGGCCTTTACGCAGGGCGATGACAGCACCGGACGGCCACGCCGAAAATAGTAGGGTATTTGAAAGCGGCTGAAAACATGAGGGATGATATCCTGCACCGCTCCGATGTTGGGGACCACCAGTGCAATCCGGCTAGGCTCTGCTTTCCCTTCCTGCAAATACCAACAGATCCGACGCGCCAGATCTTCGATCTCTCCATACGCCCCCGCCGAGCGGGAAAAGCAAATGGGCGTATTGTCCTCTAATTGTAGAAGTTCAGGGCTATTGACCGCCAATGCGTCGCCCAAATCCTCGGCCCACATCGCCCACGGCTCCGTCATGATTCCTGAACGGATCTGCTGTCCCAGTCGGTCGGCAGCCCCCTCGGCATGGGCGGGAGGCAAGGCTGTTTCAACACGCACCTTCACCTTATGGTTCAAGGCGGTAACGCAGGCTTCCTCGAAAGGGTTGAACCAGCGTACGGAGCGGAAGGTGATTTGATGTACATCGCGCAACAAGGGCGGCCAGTGCTCGCGACCACCCTTCAGCAACTTGAGTATGGCCAGATTGATATCCAGCGCATCGGCTAATCCTTCCTGTTTGATAATGGCCCGCCACACGGAAAACAAGGTCCCGAGTTGATACAACTTGTGGTTGCGGGGCCGGTCCAGCATCCAGCCGACAATTCTGGTGGTTTCGCTCGGGAGCGCAGCGATTTCGTGCATGAGCTTATCCAGCACTTCAGCCAGCGCAGAATCGGATAGTTCACCCAAGGTTCCATGCCCTGAAAAATGGCCCTGCGCGATCTCGACCACCTGATTGCGAAGGAGCAGCTGCTGAGCCGGACTCATTCGCTGCCCCTTCAGCTTAGCATAAGGCATACACAACTTGTACAGCCGCGCAAAGGTGGTATGCCCGGAAGCATCGACCCATCCCTGTTCCAGTGCCTGCGCCTGCTGAAAACGACGCAATGCCAGTTCCGTCGGAAAAACAACCAGCTCTGGAACTCGCTCGAGCATTTTTTTATTTAACCACATAACCCACAAAACGCGCAAAAGACCCAAGAGTCCGCATTATGTGTGCTCTGTGTACTTTGTGGTTCCATTCCTACAGTTTTTCGATAAAGCGGGCGATGCGCACCATGGCTTCCTTGATGTCGTCCATGGCGGTTGCGTAGGAACAACGGATAAAGCCTTCGCCGCAGGCACCAAACGCTGTTCCCGGCACACAGGCCACATTCTGTTCATCCAGCAGCTTCAGCGCAAATTCCTGGGAAGGCATGCCGTATTTCGACACGTCGGCAAAGGCGTAGAAAGCTCCGTCGGGATAGATGCACGGGATGCCCATCTCTTCGAAGGATGCATGGATAAAATTGCGGCGCTTTTTGTACTCGGCTTTCATGAAGGCGATATCAGCATCGGACTTCTTGAGCGCCTCCACGGAGGCCTCCTGGCTGAGGATTGGCGCGCAGAGCATGGTGTACTGATGGATCTTCATCATGGCTTCGGTCAATTCGGGCGGAGCGCAGGTAAAGCCCATTCGCCAGCCGGTCATGGCCCATGCCTTGGAAAACCCGTGTAAGTAGATTGTCCGATCCTTCATGCCGGGAACAGAAATAATGCTGAAATGCTCCCGGTCGTAGGTAAGCTCGTCGTAAATTTCATCCGTTAACACAATCAAGTCGTGCTCGATCGCGAAGGCGGCAATAGCCTCTACATCCTCCTTCGTCAAGGCGGCACCCGTGGGGTTGTTTGGATAGTTGAGCAACAGCACCTTGCTCTTTGGAGAAACGTGCTCCTCCAGTTCGGCACGCGTCAGGCGGAAACCGTTTTCCTTTTTCGTCTGGATCGCCACCGGCTTGCCGTAGGCAAACTGGATCAGAGGGTTATAGGAGACATAGCTGGGCTCGTGATAGATTACCTCGTCCCCCGGCTCGATCAGGGCGCGAATAGCTAAATCAAGCCCCTCGCTGACCCCGACAGTGACGAGAACTTCATTTTCGGCGCCGTAGTGAATACCGGTCTTTTTTTCCACATAGTCGGAGATTCCCCTACGCAATGAGAGCAACCCCATGTTGGAGGTAGAACTGGTCGCGCCACGATCGAGCGCGAGCGCCGCCGCTTCGCGGATATGCCACGGTGTCACAAAATCGGGCTCGCCAATACCCAGGCTGATCACATCCTCACGGGAACTGACAATATCGAAAAAGTCACGGATACCGGAACGGGGAATTTCGCGAACAGTCTGTGCGATCCGGCTACGGAGAGACTTTGAGTCGTTCATTATCGTCCCTCGTGTGCATGAGAATACCGTTTTGCTTGTAGGTTTTCATCATGAAGTGTGTCGCGGTGGAGGTTACGCCCTGCATGGTGGCCAGCTTTTCGCTCACGAAACTGGCGGCCTCGTGCATGGTGCGTCCCTTGATAAATAAAAGAAGGTCGAACGTGCCCGACATGAGATAGACCGCCTCCACTTCCGGGAAACGGCTGATGCGGTCGGCGATGCGATCGAAACCGCCTTCGCTCTCGGGCGTCACCTTGACCTCGATCACGGTCGTGACCAGCGAGGCATCCATCTTTTCCTCATTGACGATAGCCTGATAGGCACGGATGACGCCTTCCTTCTCGTATTCCTCGATCTGTTTCTTCACTTCGTCGACCGTGATCCCCAGCATCTTGGCCAGGTTTTCCGGCGATTCGAGCGCGTTTTTCTTCAACAGGTTAAGTAGTTCATTCATAGGAGTCCTCTCCTCGGGTGGTTTAAAATTCGGCAAAGTCTAGCGGTTTGTAATAGAGCAACAAATCAAAAAAAACGCCCCGGCATCCGGGGCGTTTGCAGATTGCCTAAACTTGTGATTAAAAATCGTAGGCAATGTTGAAGCCGCCCCATGCCTTTTCCTTGGCATCATAGTTCGCTTCCGCGCCATCACGAACACCCCCGCCTTCGAGCATGGTGTACGTAAGGTTCAGCGATGCCGTTACGTTTTCAACGATTTCGTAATTAACGTTAGCGTAGAAGTTGTAGTCATTGAAGCCGGAATCCAGCGCTGCACCGAAATAGGCATCGTTGTAGGACGTGTTGCCATATCCAGCCGAAACTCCGCCTGCAACCGTCAGGTAATCGCTAATGGCATAGGGAGTGTTGACATCGAACAGCACATAGGTGCCGTTGACTTCGTCCACATCACCAAAAATGGTTACGGACGGAATAATCGGAATCGGCAAGTCAGCAAGGGTAGTGATTGTACCGTTTGCAAACAACTCGGTCGTGGATTCGGCACCCAGGACATTCGGGAAGGTATAGTGAACCACACCAACAGAAACTTCCATGTCGCTGATTGCCAGCGGAAGACTGTAGGCCAGCGAGAGGTCGATTTCAGAAAAATCGTCGGAAACACCACTCGAATTGGAACCACCCGCATCATAGTTGCCCCAAATATTGAAGCTGAAATCATAGTGGGAAATCGTGAGCTGCGGCTGAACAACAGCATCTCCATTATATACCTGGCCACGCCATACATAGGACGAAAGCAAAGCCACTTCTGCGGTTACTTCGGGTTCGGCCGGAGCCGCCGGAGCCATCCCGGTCATTACCATTTCATCCTGGGCACCTGCGATACCCGCAGCCATAAGCGCTGCAAAACTAACTGTCATCATTTTTTTCATCCGAAGTATTCCTCCAGTTTAACCGCTTAGCATCCTCGCCGCGCCCATCGCGGCTTTCGGAAAATTTCGTTTACGATACACTTGCCCCTGTTTGTTGCAACCCCTTTTTAGAGCAATGTGAAAACCCTTTGCAAGGGACTATTTTACCGCAGCCCCCGGCCCGATCTCGCCCTCCACGGTAACCAGTTTCAGGCTATCGCCGATGGATGCGGCCAGCAGCATGCCCTGCGACTCCACTCCGCGTAACTTGGCCGGTTTTAGGTTGGCGACCACTACGATGGTCTTGCCGACCAGCTCCTCGGGTTTATAGTGCAGGGCGATGCCAGCCACCAACTGGCGTTTTTCCCCGCCGAGGTCGACCTGCAACTTCAACAGCTTGTCGGCACCGTCAATCTTGTCTGCTTCCAGTACCACTGCTGTTTTGAGATTTACCGCCATGACCTGATCAAACGTAATCAACCCCTCGCCCACCGGTTCTTTCTTCTTCGGTTGCTGTTTCTGCTTCTTGGGTTTCTCCGCGGGCTTTTCTTCCTTTTTGTCCAGTTCGATTCTCGGGAAGAGCGCGCCGGGCTGCACGATTTCAGTTCCCGGAACCAGTACGCCGAATTCATTCAGTTTTCCGAGATGCGGCTTGGCATCGACCATGCCGAGCGCCGTCCGCAGAGCGAGCATTTTTTCAGGCATGACCGGATAGAGCAGCGCCGCGCACACACGCAAGCATTCCGCTGCGGTGTAGAGGCAGTGCGCAACCTGCGACTCCGTCCCATCCTGTTTCGCGAGGCTCCACGGTGCACGTTCCTGAAGGTAGACGTTGATTTTGCGGACCACTGCCATGACCATTGAGACCGACTGGTCCAGTTTCATGTCGCCGATGAGTTCGCCCATGGCGTCGGCCGCTGCAGCGGCTTCTTTCCAAAGTTCGTCCTCCAGCGTGGTGTCAAATCCGTCACCGGAAACCGGCTGAGGAATCTTTCCATCGCAATAGCGGCTGATCATGTTCAAGACACGGTTCGTTACATTGCCGAGGTCGTTGGCGAGATCGGAGTTGTAGCGCTTGACGAAGGATTCTTCGGTGAAGGAGGCGTCCTGCCCAAGCGTCATCTCGGCGATCAGGAAGTAGCGGAAGGCATCGACGCCGTAGCGGTCGATCATGTCCATCGGATTGACCACGTTTCCGAGCGACTTGCTCATTTTGGTGCGACCGGTCAACCACCAGCCGTGGGCAAAGACGGTTTCCGGCATTTCAACCCCCATGGCCTTGAGCATGGTCGGCCAGTAGACGGTGTGGGTGGTCAGGATATCCTTGCCAATCAGCTGGCAGGAACTGGGCCACCACTTGTTGAACTGCTCGTCGTCGGTCCCGTAGCCGATGGCGGAAATATAGTTGATCAGGGCGTCGAACCAGACGTAGGTGACGAATTCGCTGTCGAACGGCAGTTCGATGCCCCATGCCAAACGCGATTTCGGCCGCGAGATGCAAAGATCCTGCAGTTCCTTGTTCTTGAGAAAGCCAAGGGTCTCGTTCGCTCGGAAGGACGGTAGAATAAAGTTGGGATGCTCTTCGATGTACTGGATCAGCCAATCCTGATACTTGCTCATGCGGAAGAAATAGTTGGACTCGACAATCGCATCAACCTTGCGGCCGCATTCCGGGCAGTTGCCCTCGACCAGATCCTTCTCCGTAAAGAAGCGTTCGCAACCCACACAATACCAGCCTTCATATTCGGCCTTGTAGATTTCGTCGCGATCGTACAGCTCCTGCAGGATTTGCTGGACGATCTTCTTATGGCGCGGTTCGGTGGTGCGGATAAAATCGTCGTGGGTAATTTCCAAACGCTTCCACAGCTCCTGAAACCGAACAACCGTCTGGTCACACTGCTCCTGCGGGGTGATTCCGTTCTTGTCCGCCGCCTGCTGCACCTTCTGGCCGTGCTCGTCGGTCCCGGTCAGAAAATGGGTCGGCACGTCGAGCAGACGATGATAGTTGGCCAGCACGTCCGCCAATATCGTGGTATAGGAATGGCCGATATGCGGCTTGTCGTTCACATAATAAATCGGCGTCGTTACATAGTATTTGGATGGTTTATCAGCCATGGATTGATCCCTCTTTCAACAATCTCTCAAAATCAGAAGCGCAGAATATTGAATATGGAACCCCGAATGTCGAAGGTTTTCCTGCGGAGTTCCCTCTTCAATATTCGACATTCCCCTGCGTTGAAATGCCTGCCGCTCCCATGTAAAACCTTTGCCATGAGATTCAGACCCTGCATAGACCTGCACAACGGAAAAGTGAAGCAGATTGTCGGCGGCTCCCTGTCAGACGGACAGGAACCCGAAACCAACTTTGTGTCCGATCGGAGTCCGGCCTGGTATGCCGCGTTGTACCGCACGGACAAGCTGACCGGCGGCCATGTGATCAAACTGGGCCCCGATAACGACGAAGCTGCACGAGAAGCGTTGGCCGCATGGCCGGGCGGACTGCAGATCGGCGGTGGAATTACAGCGGAAAACGCCGCCAAGTGGCTGGATGCCGGAGCCTCGCAGGTCATTGTCACCTCATACCTATTCCAGAAGAAACAACTTGATCCAGTGCGTATGGACAGGTTGCTTAAAGCCGTTGGCAGGGACCGGCTGGTTATTGATCTCAGTTGCCGGAAGAAGGATGGCGACTATTACGTGGTTACCGACCGCTGGCAGACGTTCACCAAATCGATCGTCAACGAGTATTCCTTGAAAACACTTTCCGCCTACTGCTCCGAATTTCTGATCCACGGCGTCGACGTGGAAGGAAAACAGCAAGGCATGGACGAGGAGTTGATCGCGTTACTGGCCGAGCATTCGCCAATCCCCTGTGTCTATGCCGGCGGCGTCCGCTCCCTCGCGGATCTCGAAAAGCTGGATAAAGCGGGCAATGGAAAAATCGACGTCACCATCGGCTCCGCCCTCGACCTGTTCGGCGGCCCGCTACCGTATCAGGATGTCGTCAACTATTGTCGCTAAGCAACTGCGACATGAACATCTCGTCTTCTGCGCTGCCTTCCGCCGGCGCCCATGGTGCAAATTCCTTGTCCGTCTTCGGATCGAACGGACCGGGTTTGACTTCAAAGAGCACCGTCTCCAACAGCCCCCGATTGATTGTACAGCACTCCGCTTCCGGCGAAGGCAAAGCCATGGGATAACTTGAACCGGGCATGGAATTCCCCTTGATCTTAATGCAAATGAAAAAAACCGCCCGACTTTCGCGGGGCGGCTTCCTGATCTATCCAAGGACCGTCTACATTATTTCGTAGGTTAGACCGCCTAAGACCGTAATGTCATT
>JBNKSB010000235.1:0-10052 GCA_050297095.1 Pontiella sp.
CGGCCATTCCACGGGCTTCAATCCAGCGCATTTCCCCGTCGGGACGGACGATCCGGTATTGGCTTGCGTAGGATTGGGGATCCGCCGGATTGAGCGCCGCCTGAACTTGCTGCCACACCCGCGACCGGTCATCGGGATGCAACAGGTCCATGATTTTCTCGATCGGTTTCGCGGCATCGGTCACGCCGAAGATTTCCGCATAGCGCCGGTCGTAGGTGGAGTGATGGGTTTGCGGATCATAGAACCACCAGCCCAATTGGGCCGTATCCAACGCCAACTGCAGCTTTTTGGCCAGTAGTTCGCGCTCGGCAGCAGCCTGCTTGCGAGCCGAGAGGTCGCGGGAGCTGCACAATAGCATCGGTTCGCTTCCAATGCGTACCATGCGGGTGGTGACCTCCACAGTAATGCAGGAGCCGTCCTTGCACACGAGCTCGTATTCGGTCGGTGCCAGTTGTTCTCCAGCGGCCAGTTGCTGGATGCGTTGCCGGGCATGCTCACGCGCGGCGAGGGAAAAGATCGGGGATTCAAACACGCTCTGTCCGACAAGCTCGTCGCACGTATAGCCGATCTGGCGCTCCACCGCATGGTTGCCATCAATAAAGCAACCTTCCTGGTTGAGCAAGAAGAATGCGTCGGGCGACTCCTTGAACAACGCCCGGAAACGCGACTCGCTTGCGTACAGTTCGGCGCTACGCGCCGCGATGCGTCCCTCGAGCTCTTGGTTGAGTTCCTCCAGTTCCATCTCTCGTTCGTGTAGCTCTTTCTCGGCGCGCTTGCGTGCGGTAATATCGACCAGAATTCCCAGGCATTGCCAACTATCGGGGGTCTCACCTGGACGGGGCCGGCAAATGAGTTGCGCAAAAAAGGAGGTACCGTCGCTCCGGTGCAGTTCCACATCAACCGCATGGTCGTGGTTGCCCGAAAGCACCTCGTCGCAATGTCTTTCCCAAAGGCAATGGTGGCCCCGTTGCACAAACTCGGCAAACCGGCGGCCCTCCAGCTGGGACCGGTCGATGCCAAACATCCTGGCGGCGGCCGCATTGGCCCGTTGAATGGTGTTACAGCGATCCATCGTTAGGTAGCCCACCGGGGCGGCATCATAGAGGTCAGCATAGGCATCGCAAGCGGCTTGCAATTCATCGACTGCACCCTGCAACTCCTTGTTCTGCATCGCTAATTGAACCTGCTTCAAATCCAGTTCGCGAAAGAGAGTCTGTACTTCTGCCGTGGAGAGTGCAGGCGTCTCTACGGGATTGGCGTTGATAAACGTTTCCGCCCGCTTTCTGAGATTGTGCTCCATGGCTTTCCCCTTCCCTACTGACCAAACCATCATCATACATAGTATGACACCGGAGCACGACCAAAAAGCAATGCCAACTACAGGGAAAAGTGTTTGGGTGCACAAAAGTCTTTATCGACAAACATCGCAAAAACTTGTCGGACCGGAGATCTCCCCCATTGAAACCGAGAGGCATAAACGGAAGGATGCGTTTCGTCGCGGCCGTGGCGACGATCCTACTGCACCAAGGCTAGAGCAAATTCACGAAAACTGAAGCCGCTTCCACAAAGCAGGCGAAACGTGCGGTGCGTCTCGCCTGTCAAAAACAGCTACGGGTTTTTCAAAACGCTACATGAAGCGCAGGCAATGCACCGCCCGTCAGTACACAGCCCTCTTGACAGGGAGTTCCGGATGTCTGCCGGCCGTTCCTAAAACGGCCAGCCGTGGGAGCGGAACACCTCGTCGAATAAATCGGGAACAATGGGTTTTCCGTTGCGCGTGAGTACGCCGGTGATCTGTGCCTCAAGCATGGTCTTGCCATCGGACTTGCGAATGATGATCTGGTCGAAAACAAACCGTAGCCGACCTTGCTTGTGCATGCCGAGCTTCACGACAAATACATCGCGCGATTTGAGCGGAAGCTTGTAGTCGATTTCGGCACGGGTCACGACAGCATCAATCCCATCCTTGCAGAGCTGCTCGAAGTTGATCCCGACCTCGTGGAGAAACTCATGCCGGCAGTGCTCCAGATAGTTCTGATAAACGGCGTTGTTGATGATGCCCTGCATATCGCACTCGTAATCGCGCACCATCATTTCAATTTCAAAAACACACTCCATAATCCCCATCTCCAACCGTAATGTACGTGAATAAACGTTTATCTCCCTCTACCGAGTCAATCTCAAATCAGATTCGCGATCATTCCCGTTTATTCGTGGTTTCAAAGTTATTCCGTTCATGCATAACGGGTCTGGCGCGAAGCCATTCTGGAGCTTGCTACAGAGGACCCTCGTCTACATTGGGTTGCGGTTTATCTATTTCCCCTTGTGTTTCTGGTGCTCACGCAGCACGGAGCGATAGAAGCGACCGAGCTTGCGGTCCTGCTCCTTCTTTTCGATGGCTGACTGCTCATGAAAGGCCGCTTCTTTCATCAAGCGGACATAGTTGTTGTATCGTTCCGCCGAAATCTCTCCGCACTCGACGGCCTCAATGACTGCACAACCAAGTGTGTTGACATGGGAGCAGTCGTTGAACTTGCACTGCGCAGCAAGTTTGCGAATATCGTCGAACGTTTCTTCAATCCCTTCATTCACATCCATGTTGCCCAGCTCGCGCATGCCGGGGGTGTCGACCACCAACGCGCCATTGTCGAGCACGATAAGTTCGCGCCAGGTGGTGGAGTGCACGCCCTTGCCGTCGGCTTCACGGACCGGCAGGGTGAACAGCGCATCCTCTTCGCCAAGCAGGTGGTTGAGCAAGGTGGTCTTGCCGACGCCCGAGGTGCCGATCACGCAATAGGTCTTGCCGGGATTGAATTGCTCCATGACCGCGGCGAGGTTTTGGTGGTCGGCATTGCTGAAGGCATATACACGCACGTTGGGCATTCGCTCCCGCACCTCGGCCATGCGTGCATCCAACTCGTCGGGCTCCAGCAGATCAGTCTTGCTCAGCAGGACTATAGGCTCGATTCCGCTTTCGTTAACCATGACCAGATAGCGTTCCAGTCGCTTCAGGTTATAGCCGGGGCCGACGGTCTGCATGATGAAGGCGGTATCGATATTGGCGGCGATGAGCTGGTAGCGCGTGGTGCGCCCGGCGGTTTTGCGTTTGAGTTCGGACTGCCGGTTTAGCACCTTTTCAATCCGTCCGTGATCATCGCCGTCAAAGTCCTTTATCAGCACCCAGTCGCCGACGGTAGGATAGTCGAGCTTGGACTTGGCGCGATGCCGCAGGCGCCCGGTCATTTTCGCCGAGCGCGTTTCCTCGCCGTCGGACACCTCGGACTCGCCCTTGTGCACCGCAGTAACGCGGGCAACCGTCAGATGGCCGTCCTCATCCGGATCGACCTGATCTGAAAACCATGCATTGAATCCAAATTCCTCGAGCGTCATTCCACCTTCCTGTTTCAAACAATCAGGGAGGGATTAGCGCGGAAGACGGTGATAAATGAAAGAAAAATAGAGCCGAAAGATGTGGATGAAAAACACCCCTAATCTTCCGTCCCCGTCCCAATCACCGTAGCTCCAAGCCGATGTGGAGTCTTCTGCTAAGTGGCATGATGCACGATTTCCACGACCACATCATCACCATAGTAGGCCTTGGCGCGCCGACCGATATAGTCCAACACTTCCTCGAGCGTCTCACCCAAAGAAGGCTCCATGCCCGGCAACCTCCCCACAAAATGGTGGGATTCGTCCTCCCGGATATAGCCTTCGGAAAGTTGCATGCCATCGACTGGGTGAACGATGATTTCTTTCTCTTTGCAGCCGCTTTTCATGTCTCCCTCCCTCTCATTGTCTGTATACAGGAAAAAGCCGAAAACATCAATCCGAATATTTCGGTTACGCAGTCATTGCAGCCTCGAAGAAAAAGGGGGTGAGCCCCGATACGTCCCACAGGGAAACGACCTGTAAAAATAAAAAAGCCCGGCGTTGGAATGCCGGGCTTTTCACTTTTTGAACCGTTATGGGATTATAGGTCGCCCATTTGGTCCAGCAGGCTTTGAACCGAATCCTCAGATCCAGATTCCGTGCCGGAGCCCATGTCTGTATCCGTGCCCATATCCATTCCTTCACCCATGTCCACGTCTGAACCCATGGAGGAGGTTGATTGGGAGGGAACACTTACATAATCAAATCCAACGTCTTCCGGCTTGATTTTGTTCAAGGCGATCAGGTTGGCAATAAGACCCTCAAAACGCGTTCTGGCTTCAGCAGCTTCCAGTTCCATGGTAGCACGTTCGCGTTCAGCATCGGCAGCCGTTGACTCGGCCGTAGTGATTCTGGCTTTGGCACTGGCCAAGCTGGATTCCAACGAGGAGATCTTGCTGTTGGCCGTTGCCAACTCAGATTTCATTTCTTTGTTGTTTTCCTTGAGCTCCTCATTGAGGACCGCTGAATCACGCAGATCGTTCTGCAAAGTACGTGTTCTTTCCTTTTCGGAATTCAGCAGGGATTCCGTGTCGGCAATCTTGCCTTTCAGGTCCGCTTCAGACTGCTCACGCTCGGACGTCATCTGAGCGACCATTGCATCTACTTCTTCTTGCGGCACGCCGCAACCCGTCAACATTCCGATTGCGCAACCGGCGATTGCCAACATTGCAAGTGACTTCATTTGCATTACTTCCTCCAGTTAGTTGTTAAAATCGTATCTCCCAGAAATAGAAGCAGTATAGGTATGGAATTCATAAATTCAACTCCTCTCCTACAAAATAATTAGTAAGCTTCTGCAAGGCCCCATTCTTGCTAAATCAGATCGCAGGCATCCGGCGGCATCCAATGCGCATCCTTGCCTTCCCATTTTACGTTGCAACCGATCGGGTTGGTGACCGGAACGGAAATCGGTTCGCCCGCCAGATGGGCTTCCAACGCATCGGCCAGCTCGTGGGTGGTCGATTCCTCCGAATTGCGCGGCTGGTCGATGGCGCGTCCCGTGTAGACCAGCTTCCGGTTTTCATCGAACACGTAGAAATGGGGGGTTCGCAAAGCCCCGTAGCTCCGGGCAACTTCCTGCGAGGCGTCGTGCAAGTAGATCCATGGGAACTTGTGCTCGGCCATCCGCTCCACCATATGCTCGAAGCTGTCCTCCGCATAGGTATTCTTGCTGTTGGAGTTGATCGCCACGAAACGAACGCCCTGATCCGCAAACCTTTCGGCAACTTGTCGTGTATTTTCATCCGAACCGATAACATAGGGACAATGGTTGCAAGTAAAGAAAATCACCAGCACCTGGTCGTCGAAATCATCCAGCGAATACGTCTTGCCGTCGGTGGACGGAAGACTGAATGCAGGGGCAGAATCGCCGATTTGAAGCGTAAAACCCATAATAAACCTCCAATTGAACTGCGGTCTTTTTGAACTCCTGCAACCGAAATGGCAAACTTATTCCCAAAACAGCACCGCTTTATTCCGCTTTAAAAACCCGTTCCAAGCCGATACCTTCCCTCACATGAAAGCTGTCTTGATTGTTCTGGACTCCGTCGGTATCGGAGAAGCGCCGGATGCGGCCGACTACGGCGATACCGGTTGCGCCACCCTACCCCACATCGCCGGCGCGGTCGCAGGCTTGCAACTGCCTACCCTGCAATCGCTCGGCCTTGGCAACATTCCCCCGATGCTGAAGGAAGGCCAACCGATCGAAGGCTGCCCGGCTATTGAAAAGCCTCTCGCCTCATATGGGGCCTTGCAGGAGGTTTCGGAGGGCAAGGACACGATCACCGGCCATTGGGAGATCGCCGGGCTCGAGATCCACCCCGGCTTCCACAATTTCCCTTTGGACTTTCCCTCATTTCCGACCGATCTCATTGAAGCCTTCGAACAGGAAACCGGGCGGGCGGTCATCGGCAACAAGGCCGCAAGCGGCACAGCAATCATCGAGGAACTCGGCGAAGAACAGATGTGTACCGGTGCATGGATCGCGTATACCAGCGCGGACTCGGTCATGCAGCTCGCCGCCCACACGGAGGTCATCCCGCTAGACGAGCTTTACCGCGGATGCGAAATTGCCCGCCGGCTGTGTGATCCGCTTATGGTCGGCCGCGTCATTGCCCGCCCGTTCATCGGCATGCCAGGCGCCTTTAAACGTACGGAAGACCGGCGCGACTATGCCTACTCCCCCGAGGAGCCCCTCGTCACAGAACGGCTTTGCGACGCGGGTATCCCCGTCTACGGCGTCGGCAAGATCGAGGACATCGTCGCACATCGCGGCATCACTGAGAGCATTCATTCCGGCGACACTGCAGCATCCCAGCAGGCCATCGAGTACTTCATGCAAAAGAAGGGCGACGGCTTCATCTTCGCCAACTTCATCGACTTTGACATGCTCTACGGTCACCGGCGCGATCCTGCAGGCTACGCTGCCGCGCTCCGAGAAACCGACGACTGGCTGGGCCGGTTTATTCCAAAGCTTGACGAAGACGACGTCCTTATCCTGACGGCCGACCACGGCAACGATCCCACCTTCAAGGGCACCGACCATACCCGCGAATATATTCCGCTACTCGTCTATCGGCCGGGCCGGACTTGCCAGAACCTCGGAGTCCGCCGCGGGTTCTACGACATCGCCCAGTCCCTCGCCACCCTTTTCCACCTTACTCCCCTGCCGCGCGGCACCAGCTTTTTGTAACCACGGAATACACTGCACACACAGAACGGTATCAACAGGCTTTTCTTCTCCGTGTATTCAGTGTATTTCGTAGTTCATGTCCTACGACGAAACATACCTGCACGAAGCAATCCGGCTTTCCCTCGAAAAGATGGAGGCGGGCGAAGGCGGACCGTTCGGTGCCGTGATCGTGAAAGACGGAAAAATCGTCGGCCGCGGGTGGAATCGCGTTACATCCGCCAACGACCCGACCGCCCACGCGGAAGTCGAAGCGATCCGCAACGCCTGCACCCATTTGGAAATGTTTTCTCTGGAAGGATGCGAAATCTACGCCAGCTGCGAACCCTGCCCTATGTGCCTGGCCGCCATCTACTGGGCCCGGCTCGATGCGCTCTACTTCGCCGCATCGCGTGAAGATGCCGCCAAAGCCGGTTTCGACGATGCCCTGCTCTATGAAGAAATTTCCAAATCGGTTCCGGCTCGTTCATTGAACACGAAGCAACGATTGCGCGTCGAAGCTCAACGAATATTCAATATCTGGAAATCCAAACCGGACAAACAAACGTATTAACCAGGAGCTCACCATGCAGAACCGGAGAACCATAATAGCGGGCCTTACCGCCGGAGCCACCGCACTGCTATCGGGGTGCGGAACCATCCTATATCCTGATCGCGCCTATCAGAAAAAGCGCGGCCGCCTTGACCCGGCCATCGTCATTCTCGACGGCATCGGCCTCTTTTTCTTTGTCATCCCCGGCCTCGTTGCCTTTGCGGTAGACTTCACGACCGGCGCCATCTATTTCCCCGCCGACTACGAACCCGGAGACCGGGAACGCACCATCTTCGACCCGTATAACGCGGAGGCAAAACTGGACCAAAACGAAATCGAGCGGGTCGTCGCGCTGAAGACCGGGAAGCAGATCGACTTAAAAAACGACCCTGTGCGCGTGATGGAACTACAAAACCTCGACCAGTTTTGGATGGCCTACAACAAACTCTCGGACTCGCCTATGCTTGCGACCCGCTGATCAGTCGCGATAGAAATAATAGGTTTCGCGTCCGCTCGTCTCCCTTTTCAGCAGATGGGCGGTGACCATCTGTTGAAGAGTCTTGTACATCTGGTCTTCAGGAACATTAAACTCGCCGGCCAGCTGGCCGCAGGTGGCGGGGTGGCGCTTGATTAGTCCCAGCAAAGTATCCTCGCCGATATCCATCGCCGTAGATCCCTGCGTCTTGAAGGATGCCGTAACCAAAGCCTTTTCTCCAAACAGCTCGGCCAATGCCTTCAAGTGTTCTTCGGAAGAGGCGGACACCCCGGCAACCGCCGCCGGACGAACCGCCGTATTGATGTCGATGCGATCCGGGTTGATGGACTGCACGACCTCTGCAATCCGCCGGCAGTTCTCTACCGAGGAATTCATGCCTTCTACAATAAACACCTCCACCGACAGCTCTCCGGTATATACTTCGCGAAACGCGCGCTCTCCTCGCACCAACAGGTCGAACCTCACGCCCTGGGCCGGACGGTGAATCTGCTGGAAGCTGGTCTCATCCCATGCGCTCAGTGTCACCTTCACCTTGTCGGCCAGCGCCGCTTCCGCGCGCACTTCCGGATAATGGAGCAGCGTCCCGTTGGTCAGCAGGACCGACGGGATGGATGTATGGTCTTTCACCCACCGGAACACATCGCCGAAATGGACATGCAAAGTCGGCTCGCCGGAACCTGCCAGCGTGATGTGGTCGGCTTGGCCATCCGCCTTTTTCCATTGTTCCAGTTCGGCCAGCACATCCTGCATCGGCACATAGTCGCCCCGCTCGCTCACCTCGCAGGTGGTTTCGCCCAGCTGGCAGTAGACGCAGTTCATCGTGCAGGTCTTGAACGGAATCAGATCCACACCCAGCGACCGACCCAACCGCCGCGACGGTACCGGACCAAAGAGATATTGATAGGGGTTCGACATGGACTAAAACTGCCGTTTCATCCTGATAAGTTCAACTCCCAGCTCTGTACTTCTTGCTCAGCCATACTAACCGAATGCCTTCATAACACGCCTCCATGCTAAACGATTCATTCCGTTGTGTCACGGGTCGGCCGCGACTGATCAACGGCGGAAACATAGCCGGAAAGACATTCGGCGTGGTCAAGACGCTGTAAATGTTTGTAAAAAGTTGTAACCCGTCTACCCCTATGCCGGGACGGCCACCACGATAAACCGTTGGGGAGCGTGGCCGATGTAGCGAAAGGGATAGCAGGTGAGCAGGATCAGGCAATCCTCGGACGCCTGCGCCTGAACATACCGCTTCGCATCGGCCTTGTCGCAGATCGCGATGGATTGGATCCGGTACTGGCGATGGCGCCCCTCGTGCAGTTCCAGCTCGATGCGGTCCCCTTCCCCGATATTCGCCAAGCCACGGAAGTGCGTGTCGCGATGCGCCATGATCAACGTTGCATTGCCGACCGTTTCCTTCCCCGGGAAGCGGGAAAGGTTTGCTCCGTCCACCCCTTCCACGACGAGTTGCTCAATGCCCGCCGAAGGAATCTCCAGCCACAGGGTGGGTTCCCCATGCAAGCCGGTTGCAGGGGCCCCCTTGCAGTTTTTCCATTCCGCCGCAGCCGTCCACTGCAGCCAAACCCGCTTTATCCGCGACCCGACGGGATGGACCGAAACCGCCAGCCCTGCAACCAGAAGAATAATCGACAGCCTATGCAGCATGGGCCGCCCTTCGTAAAACCAAGGCGCCGACCAACGCCGTCATACCGATCAGCAACTCAAGGGTTTCATGGGTGGCCGTGGCATACATCTGCCATCCCTTGGGCGCCTCAACCGGTACCTTGACGCTGACCAGATGGCCATCCTGATTCACCACTTTTTCCTCGACGGCGACGCGCGAGGTGAACTGGGTGACCAGTTGATGCTTCAATGCCACGCGGATAATCGCCTGTTGCAGTTCGCGGCGCGGCTCTTCGCCATCGGTCTGCATCCACTGCACCATTAAATCCTTCACCTGCATCCGGCCATAGAGCGTGTCGATAGCGTCGTGCTGCGCGACCGGCTGCTGCCCAAGATCAACGACATAATCCTGCTTCGCGCCATCGAGCAGTCCGGAAACCTTGATGCGGCCCGCAAACCCGCCATCCGCATGGGCCACCAGTTGCAGGGGGCGGCCGTAGAAGATATCCGGGCACCGCTCCGGATAGGTATGGACATCCATCCCCACCCATTCGACTGCCACATCGGTCAGTACCGGCGCATCCAGCGTCTGGAAAAAGTCCGCCATCACATCGCCTACATCTTCATGAGAACGTATGAACCGGGACTGGCCACGACCCACCTCAGCCATGCGGTGCATCAGGAATTCATTCGGCGCACTACCGATGCCAAACGTAAACAGGCGTGTGTTGCCCAGCTCCTTCGACAGGAGATTGATCAGCGAATCTTCGTTACCGACA
>JBNKSB010000236.1:0-14943 GCA_050297095.1 Pontiella sp.
CTCGCTACCCATGGCATAAATACCGCCAAACTCATCCGCTACGATTTTCTTAAACAGCGGACGCACAGCAACCCCGTTTTCTACCATCCGGGCATAGAGCACGGGATTACGGGTCTGCATAGATAGCATGGGCTGAAAATAAGAAGCAACCGCATATGCCTCGCCCTTTCGTACAGCCAGCCGCCGCTGAATGTCTTTCAGTTCCGATGTACCGCTGTTGATCACCTGACCTTGGGCATAATAATCAAGGTAGAAAATCATGAGCGACTCGTAGTCGGTTAATATCAGATCCTCTGGGTCCGTATGCTCCACCAGCCATTGCCCCTTCTTCGCTAAATAGTCGCCCCGTTCCGACATAACCGGCAGTAATCCGGCTACAAGGTTATGGAAGAACAATAACACGACCAATAACCAGATTGGAGAAGAGAGGACGGAGGACGGAGATCGGCCTCCGGCCCGGAGGGGCCTACGCCCCGGAGGGAGGTCGGCGGTCCTATATGATGTTCCGTGCAGGAGCGAAGCGACAATGATCCAAAATGGAATCAGGCCCATGATCCACAGTTCCGGACTGCCCGCCTCCGTGTGGATCACGGCAACGGCGTAGAGGATCAACCAAACCACCGAAGCAATCCAAAGCGGTGTCGCCCGTTGTTTGCCGCCGCACTCCAAAGCGTTTTTTCGCCATGGAAGCCCCCATACCCCCACACACATCACCCCCCCGACCGTCACACACCCTACCCACTTGATCCATGACGGCATATGCTGCGCCATAAAGAATTCCTCGCCCAGCATGCGGGAAGGAAACATGCGTACAAGTTCATTGCGAAAGGGCTCAAAGCCGAAGAGAAAGTTACCCGACACAAAACATTGCCCAAAAGCAATTCCCCCGCGCAGGAGGTTGGATACGTTCAAACCTGCCTCTTCGGCATGGTGGTGTGCGCCAAGTTCCTTCCAATCGAGATAATGGACACACAGGCCATAGCCCAAACCGACCAGTAGTCCTGTCAACAGACCATGCAACACCGCTTTTTTCCATTTTCCGGAAAGCAGATAGTAGAAGGGGATCATCAGCAGTAGAGGGACCAGGTTCAATAGATGGACGAGAATACCCACTGCTGCTACGACCACACACCACAACCACCGGCCTTTAACCGCCAAACACCAGGCACCCAATACAAACGCACTGGCCAGAATATAGGTTTCAGCCTCGTTGGCATAGCGCCAGAAGCCGTAGGAGAAGGCGAGCAGCAGAGCTGCCGGCAGTTGCTGGTTGAGGGTTGATGGCTGAGGGTTTGGAGGGGCGTCGTCCTCGATGCCCGTAGACCGCGAGGCCACGGTCCCTCCAAGCAATCTCCAAAACAGCATAACGCAGGCAACAGCGAGCAGGCGGTTGATGAAAATCATGAAGGGAAAGGCACGACCATTATAGCCCAACGCCTGTACCGTTTTATAAGCCACGCCAAACGCGGGCAACGCCAACACGCGGTTTACTCCTGCTTGGTCCGCAAACGTCCCCTGCTCCACCTTCAGTGCAAAATCGTAGACATCCTCCGCTTCACTATGGTTTTGCGGAGCCGTTAGTGAATAAAGAAGAAACAGCGCGAGCGCCACAAGCAGGTAAACGATTCTGGAACGATGGATATACACAGCGAGACGCTAATTTTCGCGAGAGACTCTGTAAACAAAAAAGCCCCGGAATCATTGATTCCGGGGCTTTTTGTAATTCAATCTACATTTTTTACGGATACTCTATCCCAAACCGGAAGTAGGCATTTGCTTTATCCGCGTCCACGGGAATGCGCATAAGGGTTCCATTTCCTGGAATGCCGCTCCGAATTGTTTTCCAGTCATCGGAAAACAGGTTGGCTGACTCCTGCAAGTGATAGAGTCGCCCAAGCCGGGTTTCAATCTGTATTCCGCCACCCCCATGATAAGAATACACCTCAGGGAACGACAGGGCGTTGAGTGGCTCCGTGCCGGCAATATATTCTGCTCGGTCCGTAAAACCATCATCATCGGCATCAGAGACTCCATCCAGATCGGTCAACAGGTCAGCCACTTCGAGCTCCCAGGTATCGGGCAGGGTGTCTTGGTCGGCATCCAGCATCGCCTGGTCCGACTTTACGGCATACACCCAGTATCGATATTCGTTCCAAGCATCCGCGGTTAACAGAGGAACAATACTGATCCGTACAGCATCCTTGCCTGCAACCAAGCCGGGTTCTATCCGGAATTCAGAATCCAGCCACCGCTGATCAACCGAAGAAAAATTATCATCAGACATTTGCCATGTCCCTGCGACCACATCATCGACCAGGACATCTGCCTTCTGCGGCCCGGTTCCTTGATCCGTTCGCCTGCGGATCAGCAGACCATTGCAATCGTCAGGAACAGGTACCGTAAACTCGGAGTTCGAATCTGAGAAGGAATATCCCGCATCAGCAATCATTACGTCATCTTCATCCCCTTCGTAGCTCCACGAATTCGAAACAGCCTCAAAGTCGTAGGCCGGGATATAGTGGTATATGGATTCGGACCAGGCGTCGCCTAAATCCAGGTCGGCCACCAGCTCGAGCCCGGACGCCCCGCCCTGCATTTTATAATAATAGGCCACACTGGAATAGGTGCCGGGCGACTCGTTTCCAGACCCATGCTCCACCCCGAACTCCACCGATTGATTAAAGGGGATGACGTCGCTGATATGAAAGCGATAGGCTTGGGTATAGTTGGTTCCCCCGCCATTGAATTGGTCGCGCCACGGATGTCCATGATAAGGGCGGCTGAATGTGCCCTTGTTGAAATACCAGCCGCAGTTGAAGTAATCCTCGTTTCCGGTTCCGTGGATGCAGGGCGAGTCAGCACCATCCACATAGGCGCGCTCATCGCCTTCCAGATAGTTCATATCCATGTATCCGCCCGCCCCCGAGCTCTCCATGAACAGGGAGATCCCCACAAGGTGCCCCCGCCCCGCTTCATGAATAAAACTAAAGTCGGTTCCATTGTCCTCAAATGACTCCTCGTTGAAGCACGCATGAAAATATGCGGACCGTGTCCGATCATAGACATTGGTGGTGTATTCAATGGTGTATGGAACGTTGTCCAAGGGAGCGCTGTTCGTATTGATCAGCCGGATCTCGGCCGACTCCCAATACGGCATGGGAAAGTAGCAATACCAGTCGCCAGCGGTCTTCATCCCAAGAGGCAGCGATGTAACATTCATTTCATGCTTTCCCGATCCGAAAAAATCTCCCAGTGGCACATCGACCTCCGGTTCGCCCCCGTCCCAGTTCATTTGGATGCGTACACTCGATAACATATCGGGAGTGGCAGGGTTAGGATCCAGTTCTATGCTTTGCACGGCACCGCTTCCGATCGTGCTGAACAGCAGACCGTTGGTGCCCGCCGGTACGGAAAGGTTGCCTGTTTCAACAAGATTGGACACCGCGGGTTTGGGGTCGCTTCCGACCGCATTCCATTGCGCCATGACTGCACTCCGATCCTCGCTCCCCGTCCAGGACACAACGCCCTCGGCCGAATCAAAGCGGTGGTAGGTCATATTGTAGAAGAAAGGCAACCCGCTAAGCGTGATTTTCAAACGCTGCTGATAGGGAAACGGAAGATAGCAATAGCATCCATGGCTCGATTTGTTGAAAGGGCCTACGAGGGGGAATTCCAAGGGGGCGCCTACGCCATCGAAAAACTCTTCAATCGACAGGTCCAGCCGGGGAACGGTTTCGTTGTCGAAATAGAAGCGCAGGCGATACGTTGGATACTCGGCCGGCGATGATCCATAGGTCATCCAGAAGCGATACAGACAGCCAGCGCCGGTTTCATCGAACAAAACGTATTCATCATTCCCGTCAACATACAGGTAGGAATAGGTGCCGTTGAATCCATCATCGTTGCCACCGCTGCGGTCATAACTGGAAACCTGCCGAACCTGAGTCCCCTCCAACAGATAGGGAAGCAAGTCGAAGCGCTCCATCCGTTCCAAACCGTAGAGTCTGTCCGCGACGGCTGAGGTTATCAAAAAAACAACGGTTAAGATAAAAATGAGATGTTTCACGGTTCCTGCGTAGAGCTGTATGGGAGTAACGGTGTACTATCGACACCATTTATCTGCACCATCAATCATCCAAATCCCGAAAACTTTCAGCAAAACCTCTCACATCGGCACTCCTACGCTCCCATACCCAACAACGCCCCTACACGGACGCCATCCGTTTACGGATTTGTCGTGCGCGTACCCACTGCTTCAGGGTCTGGCACACGAAGCGCGGGTTGCCGATGATGTAGCGGCGCCACAGCCGCTTTGGTTCCACCAGTAGGCGGAATAACCATTCGAGGCCGGACTTCATCATCCAGCGCGGAGCCTGTCTCACATTTCCCGCATGGAAGTTAAAGGCAGCCCCCACGGCCAGAATGGCAGCACACTCGAGTCGCGGACGGAATTCCGCCACCCAATAGTCCTGCTTAGGCGTGCCCAAGCCACACCAGACCATGTCCGGCTTCACGGCGTTGATGCGATCTGCTACCTCATCCTTTTCCTCGTCGGTCAACGGTCGGAACGGCGGAGAATACATCCCGGCAATCTTCAGTTTTGGAAACTTCTTCAGCAGGTTTTCCCGCAACTGACCCAGCACCTCGTCGGTGGCCCCGTAGAAATAATGGCTGTAGCCCTTTTCCTCGCTCAAGGCACAAAGCTTCAGCATCAGATCCGGCCCGTACACCCGGGTTGCATCCGGGAATCCAAAATGGCGGGCCAGCCATACCAGCGGCATACCGTCGGTCGTCGCCATGCCTGCTTCCATCACGATTTTCGCCATGTCCGGCCGGTCGAAGCACTGCACCACGGTATCGGCGGTGCATATGTTGACATAGTGCTTTTGACCGGACTCGACCCAGCCGGCTACGCGATCACGAGCCCCCTGCATGCTCATGGCCGACAGCGCCACCGCACCTGCAGGAAAACGAGGATACCCTTCGCCATCCATGTAGGGCTCAATCACCCGTTCGTGCATGAACATGGGAAATTTCTTCAGGTGCAAGAGTTGCGCAAACACCTTGAGCACAAACATGGGGTTGTCGGGCAGATAGCGCTTCCACAGTCGCGGTTGCTTGATCCCCCGATGCAACCACTGGAGACCCGCATACTTGATCCAGTCCGGCGCATCCTTCTCCACACCGGCATTGACGTCGAAGGCATAGCCCACCGGACAGATGATCTTGCAGTTCAACCGGTCGCGGATATGGTCCATGAAATAGAGTTGCTTCGGGGTGCTGATGCCGATCCAGAAAATATCGGTATTGGAGGAATTCACCTCTTCGACCAGCGCATCCTCTTCCTCCGCCGTCAATGGCCGGAATGGCGGACAACAGATGCCTGAAATCTGGATTTTTGGATGCTTTTCCTCCAGCACCACTTTCAGTTTCTCGACAATCCCTGGCGCCGCGCCCCAAAAATAGTGTCGCCAACCTTTATCTTCTCCATAAGCGCAGGCATCGCGCAAAAGGTCGGGACCGTATACCCGCTCAATGCTCCGGTAGCCGAACAGCTTGCCCAGCCATACCAGCGGCATGCCATCGGGCGTATTCAGCACCGACTCATTCAGGATGCGTTGCAGCTTCTGGTTGCGCCTGGACTCCACGATCCCCGCCACGCCCATGGCCGTCGTCATCGCCGGCAATCGGGTCGACAGACCGGATTTCAGGTTAATGGAAGCGGGTTGCTGGTTGTTTGGAGGGACATCGTCCCCGATGTCCGCTCGTCGCGCGCTGGTTTGAACCTCGGACGACGAGGACGTCGTCCCTCCATCAATTTCCAATGTCCCGGTCTCATCCTGGGAGGGATAAAGATAGTTGCTTTCTGCTTTATCTGAAAGCGGCGATCCATCTCCGCACTCCAAAGCGGATGCACTGCCATATCTGTCAGCCCCCTGTCCTCCCTCCGGGGCATAGGCCCCTCCGGGCCGGAGGCTGACATCTGTCCTCTGATTGCTGATGATCTCTTCAAAGAGATCAAGGCAGTCATCCATATTCACGGCATCGATACCGATGCCCAGAATATTGAAGCGTCGGTCGGCCAGCATTTTCTTGCGGTTGACATAAGCAATATTGATCAGTGCAAACAGGCTGACCCCGGCAAGGGTCCCAAACAGACTCTCAAGAAATCCAATAAAAGTGACTTCACGGGTTGGGGAGAGGATCTGGATCAACTCCAACTGCAGGGACCAGATGAACCCGGCAACAATCAACAAAATATATTGGCCGGAATATGCCCACTTCCGTGAAGGATCGATCGGAAACAGATAGCAAATCCCCAAGGCAATGCCGAAGACACCAAACACGCCCACCTGTCCGGCACGATGAATATCAAAATTCGACAGGCTTTCTCCATACTGCATCAGGTTTTGGTGCAAGCTGAACTGCTTGAAAACATCCTTTCCGTATAATGCCTTCCAAGCGACGTTAAAATTATGCGTAACCGCCGTCGATGCCTCCTGTGGCACCTCCCCTATAGTTTGAGCCGGGAGCAACATGCCCAGCAGACAAACCAGCGCCATAATCACAACAAACAGACCACCAAGTCGGTTCAGCACATTGAGTTGCAACAGATACCCCAGCACCGTAATACCGAATACCGCCCCTAGGCATCCGATCAACCAATCCGGAATCACAAGACCACCCAGGGCCTTCAGGAAATGGATAATTGTATACAGAACGATACAGCCGATAATCGGAGAGAACCAGCGCCCCCATTTTATAAAGGAAAAAGTCATAGGTGTTAGGTGTTAGGTGTTAGGTGTTGATAATAAAAGCCGTGCATGGAATTACTCAATCCCTTGATGCATAAAACCTGTTCGTTTCGTCATAAGGAGCTGGAGGGCGTGAAGGGCGACTAATTGCTAACGGCTATTAGCGGTTATCTGATACACCTCTAGTGTCTTGCAAGCAGCGTCGCCCCATGAAAACCGATGGATATTTTCCCTGGCTCTTTTCTGTTGCTCATCAAACCAGGATGGGTCTGAAACGAACCGATAAATTGCTTCTGAGACTTGATCGACATCCTCGCGGTTGACGTAGACTGCGCCCGATCCACCGACCTCCCGCAACACCGGCAAATCGGAACAAAGCACGGGCACGCCCATCCCCTGTGCTTCCAGCACCGGCAGGCCAAAGCCTTCATAGCTCGAAAGAAGCACCACCAGGTCGGCATCCCGATAGATATCCTCGAGCCCATCCCCCGGATGAAACGATTCCAGCCGGATAGCGTCGCTGTATCCGCTGTCTGATATCTTCCGGCAAACCCGCTCGTAATAGTCGGCATCATTATGAAAGCCGCGCAACCGCAGCATCACCTTGCCGGTCAGTTCCGAATGACGGTCCAACATGCGATTGAAGGCATCGATCAACTGATTCTGTCCCTTGTGCTCCATGAATTTTGCCACGCAGAGGATCGTAAAACCTTTGGTTTCACGATCAGCTGATGGTTGATTGATGCTTGTAGTTGAGGAAGTAGCAATCGTCTGCTCTCCGATCTCCGGCTGCTGATCTCTATGCCCGGTCCTCTGATCACTGAAAACCGGTGCTCCATGATGTATCACGGAAATAAGCCTTTCAGCGTCTGGATACCGTTGAACGGCCTCTTGGCGCGTCGCCTCAGAAACGGCAATAATTGCATCTGATTTTTTAAAACAGATACGGGTAACCCACGCGAAATAGACATTTTCCAGTCGTTCATACAGACGAACACTGACGCTTGGCCGTTGTTCCATCAGGAATTCATAATAAAAATCATGCACAGTCGTCACCCGGAGGGCCGGGCATATCCAAGGATTTTCTGTGGCCAGTTTGTGCAGTACATCAACACCATGCTTTCGGCACGCGCACGGTAGTCGAAAATGCATCCAAATCAGACGCGATAGAATCCCCTTTTTTGTGCCGCCGGAAAATGGAATCAACCGGATGTTCTTTAGTTCCGACAGATACGGAAGCTGTCCCTCGTTCACAAAGCAGACCATCTCCAGCCCCTCCGGAATCTGATCCTCCATGGCAAAAAGGAGTTCCCGGGCATAGGTCCATATCCCGCTACCGGTGCCGCCCTCGCCCACACGGATAGGGAAGAGGTCGATGGCAACACGGCGCTGTCGCGCTGGGTTTTGTGTACTTGGCGTTGATGTTTGCATACAAGCTAAAGGCTAAAGGCTAACAGCTAACAGCTAACAGCTAACGGCTAACGGCTACGATAAACCGCGAAGCATGATTTCGATCATTATTGCCTGGCCGTTGTAGGGCGGAGGGATCTGCCCCATCACGACCATGTGGATGACAGCACTATCCGCCAATGCGCATCCTTTCAGCAAACCAGCGCTTGTTGGGGACAATCCGGTTCCCCGCGTGTTCCAACCATGGATGCAACTGTTCTTCCGAGGCGACCGGTATATAGGCAAACAGAATATTTCCCATCCGGGGGAACAACTTCACCGAAATGTTCAAAAACGGATAGATGCAGAGCATCAAGAGCAGACGAACCGGGTTTTTCTTGGCCCTGAGGTCATGCCAATGAACCTCGAGATGAGTCAGGGTGGTAACAGCATGGCGGTATTCCGGCGCATAGGACTTTATCGTATCTTCGAGTTCCCGGGCACTCCACCGGTATACATAGTTCGGGATTTCCGCATTATTCACCCCTCCGCTTTTCAAGTGGTGAGCCGCCACGGCATGCACCTCATAATCCTGCCCGAATCCCAGCCGGCGCCCCAGATCGGTCAGCCAGCATTTCGATGGTTCCGACACCAGCACCGCTACACGGGCAACGCGATACATTTCGCACAAGGCCTTATGAGGATATCGGCAATGGTGCAGGCCGCTGTGTACAGCCACGATATCGAATGAAGCATCTGCATAATCAAGTTGTTCGGCATTTTTATGCGCCCACGTGGCCCCCGTGGCCCATGATCCTTCATGACGGGTGTCCAGATTGCTGACGGTCACATTCTTAAACTGCAGGTCATCAAACATCTCTGCATCCATTTCTTCGCCGCAGACGACGAGTACAGACATCCCGGATTGGATCTTTCCGGCAGTCATCAGACTGCGTACTCGCTTGATAAACATGCTATCCATTCTTACCCCTCTGTCCCGGCCATTTTGCGGAAACGCTCGAGCCGACAAAACGATTCCTCTGTTCATACTCATCGGTATAGAGCTCATAAACTAGCGGAAATTGTTGCCGGGTACATCCATTTAAAAACCGTTCTGTCCGTTGAAGAAAACGGAAAATGCGTTGTACAGCCCTTCCCGTCGCGCCGGTCACCTGCTGCCAATTTCCGAGTTCGCTCTGTGCGTTGAACTGCTCGCTCAGGTTGCCGGCAGAGAAGGTATACGCCGATAGATAGTCGTTGAGAATGCCGGTCTTGGATCCCGATCTCAGCAGGCGGGCCAGAAACTCCTGATCACCGATAGCTTTGTACGCTGTATCAAAACGGAACCCCTGCTCATATATGGACGACCGGAAAAACATGGCACAGGATAAATTATAGAGATAACCCCGTCGCAGATAGCAATAACGCAACGGCATAGCCTTCCAGAAACCGGCAAGCATGCAACCCTCATCCACCACCAGCGCATGCCCGCAGCATACGTCTACATCCGGATTTGTCTCAATATAATACGCCACCTTAGACAGCGTTCCCGGCAGATACTGCTCATCGCAGTTCAGCCAGGCGATCACGCTGTCGCGTGGGGGGCGTTGGGCATCGGGCATTGGGCAACAACTTTCGCGCACTGTGTGCTGATCTCGGTCTTCTGCCTTCCGCCCTCCGACATCTGACCTCTGACTGCCGACCACCGTCTTTAGTTCTCCGTTTTTCCCGTTGCCTGCCGCCCATCGCCCGTCGCCTTGAATCGTGCATTCCACGCCCTTGTTGATCGCATCATACATGCCGTTGTCCGGCGCACTTTCATAACTGAACGTATAGCCGTCGGGCATTGGGCGGGGGGCATCGGTTGAACTGACTTCCGACGTCCGAGTTCCGGCCTCTGACTGCTGTCGCCTGACCTCCGTGTCGTACTGGCGGAGCCAATCGACGGTCCCATCCGTCGACCCGCCATCCTGAACGTGGTGGTGCACGTGGATAGAGCAATTGGCGTTTAGCTCATCGCTATTAGCTAATGGCCGAGGGCTAATGGCTACAGACTGATCAGCAACCGAGGCGATGCATCGCTTGAGGTAGTCGAGCTGATTAAAAGAGGGAGTGATGATAGTGAAGAGCATTGGAGAGGCTGCTGGCATCAGGCGTTGGGCAACAGGATTGAGTATTGTACGACTGGCATCAATTAGATCTGCGAGATCGGGCAAGAGAGCCAATCCCTTTAGCGATGCCTTCTGCACGATTCAATAAATCGCAGGCATCTTTCTCTGGAATTATTTTAAGCTCCATGGAAATCTCTATTTGTGTTCGAAGTTCCGCCAGAGAACCAAGGGCTATATGAAAGAAACGAATAGAATCCTTGTCCGATTTCCTAGCATCACCCTCTGCAATATTTGAAGGAACGGAAATTGCTGATCGTTGGATCTGATCCTTAAGGCCCCAATCTTTATCCAGTGCGGGCGATTTTCGGACCAAGCGATAGATATCAACAGCCAGAGCTTTCGCATCCTGCCACACCCTCAACTCTCTAAATCCATTACCCACGCAATTCCTCCGTTATTCAGGCATCGGAAATAGGACATCTGGCATTAGGTAAGCTCTCCGCCTTCTTTCTCCTGAAGTCCGTCGCCTGCCGCCTATTCACTCATTTTCTCAAACAAATCCATCAATTCCGGATCAGCTTCTGCATCGGCTGGATCCGGCAGTTCCCAACTTTCGCCGCCTCCCTCAGGTCGCCCGTCGTCTGTAGCCTGCCGCCCATCAACTGCAGTCTGATGTCCGTCGCCTGTAGCCTGAAGCCCGTCGCCCGTGGCCCGAAGCATCGCTTCTATCCACTTAATATTGGCGATTGTTGTTTTTGACCGGCGAATCGATCGGGCCTTGTTAAAGACGTCCAAAGCTTCTTTGTATCGTCCCAGTTTCCTGAGCTCCACGCCCAGATTCCACCAGGGGATATCGTTAAAGGGACGGTACTTGCACGCTTCGCGCAGCAAATCAAGGCCCCGCTCGATTTGTTGCTCAGACGTGGAAAAACCATTCTCTCGCGCAGAGTTACCAGAGGATGAAGGTTCCGAGCTTATAGCTAATGACTTATGGCTAACAGCTGACCGTCCCAGAAAAATCAAACATTTCCCATACGGCATACAGATCCCCGGATCCTTGGGGTTGGTCCGGTACGCCTTCGCATACCAGCGGCATTCCTTTTCGGCCAAAGCGACCTTTTCCGCCATATCCAACGAATAATAGCGCTGGTTATAAATCAGGTCCGTCATGCCCTTGTACGCCCGCCAGTTCTGCGGATCGATTCTGGCCGCCAAAGCGTACAGATTCGCAACCCGTTCATCCCCCGACGCCAAACGCCCAATGCCCAGCGCCTCTGCTCTCTTATCCCCCATTGCCCGAATGAAGGATGATCCCATGACCTGAATGCAGAATAGAGTCAATGCCAGATAGCCGATCGCAATCAGCCAGCTAAAGCACTGTGTTAACCACAGAGGACACAGAGAAGCAGGAGATGGCTTTTGGTTATTCGCGATTGGACTCTGATCCTCCCCTGTCGCCTGCCCTGAGTCTGGCCGAAGGGTCCTCTGACTTCTTTTTTTCCGCTTTGCGGCCAACGGCCCCCAGGCCATGGCGGCCAGTAGGGCAAAGACCATCGCATTCGGGAATACATGCATCTCGAAATCGAAAAAGGAATGTACCATCGTACCGGCGGCAGTGCCGAGGAAGGCAAAGCCGATAAAGGCATGACGCGTCTCCTCCGCCTTCAGCGAGGCGATCAGGATGCGAATCAGCCCATAGCACCACGCCAACGAAAACAGGATAAAACCGATCAGACCATAGTCGGCAATCAGCTCCAGGTATTCGTTATGCGGGTGGCCCGTCACAATCCTGGCATGAGAGAACCGTTTGCGATGCTCAGGATAGGTGTAGTGGTAGTTGCCCGGGCCGAATCCGATCAAAGGCGCTTCCTTGATCATGTCGATCGTGTCCATCCAGGTCTGCGGCCGAAAATCCTTCGCCTCGCTACCGACTCCGCCTTCGGCCTGACCCTGCAGGAATTGAACGACGGGGGTGGCACGCCGCTGGAAGGTTTCCGAAAAACGCCACCCGGCAAACAAAAGAAGAGTTGAACACAAAGGCACCAAGAGCACCAGGAATAGGAACAGCTTCTTACTCTTTCGGAAGGCTATTAGGCAGAGGGTCACGCCGGTAGCAGCAATCGATCCCAGCCAGCCGGCACGGGACTCGGTAAGAAAGAGTGGTGGCAGGAAAGCAACGAAGCTATACGCGCAGAGCAGGCGCAGGAACAGACCGGATTGCGGAATGAACAGCAGGGCCACGCAGAATGGCAGCAACATTTGCATCAGATGCGCAAAATGGTTCGGACAGATGTAGGTCGATCGCAGCCGTCCTTCATAGGCATCGGTCGTGTAGCGCTCCGTCCACAGAATCGAATCCGGCGATCGAAAATGAATAATCAACCCATACAGCGCCAGAATCATCACCACCATGATCAGGAATCCCAGCAACAGACGATTGTCCTTGAACGTCGTCAGTTCTGCCCCCCATACCAGATATGCGCCCACCACAGCACCGATAAACAACATCACCAGCTTCGATTCGAAAGGGACCGTGGCTTGGGATATCATCAATGCTCCGTAAATGACGAATAGTATCCAAAGCAACGTAGAGATCGGAAGACGGGGAACGGAAGACAGAGGATTGAGAACGGAAGACTGACTTGCACGCGAAATCATCACAATGCACACTAAGACCATGTTCAGTGTAATGGCTGGACCAACTAGCCATGTTTTGTCTTCGCCAACGACACCATAGAAAACGAAAGTACATATCATTAATCCCACAAGGAGAATGGACGACAGTGAACTAATGGCTGATGACCGGTCTGAACGCATACTAACCTTCCTTCGGAACCCAATGATCCGAATTCTTAATCATACTCCCCAGCTTACGACCAATCGTTTTACATTTTCCCAAGAGCTCTTCGTACGTTTCCCCAGTGATGTATTGGCACAGCAACGCTGACCTAAGCCAATGTCGCGTTTCATTCTGTTCTCCGTCGGAGTCACTTAGCTTACTGATAAAATGAGCTGGATATCGCCGTTTAGCCCATGCTTCGGCTATGTTTGCTCCAACTGATCTGGAAGATCTCCTGATTTGATCGGTTAAAGAATACGTCTCCTCTTTAGGAAATGACTTCGTCACCTCAAATATCTCCTGCTGAAGTTCAAGAGCAAGCTGATACACATCCAGGTCCTCAAACGATTCTATTTTTTCACCCATTCTTCATGCCCTGTTGTCAGTTACCAGTCTTCCGCTCTCCGCCGTCCGTCCTCAGCCTTCCGTCATCTAAGTTCCGTCCTCTGTCTTCAGTCCTCAGTTTTCAATCCTCCGCCGTCAGCCTTCCGTCCTCCGTACTCGGTCCTCAGTCTTCGGTCATCCGTCTACCGTCACAAAGCGCCTCTCCCACTACGCCGTAGAACAGGAAGGAGCTGATTGCGATCAGGAATAGAAAAAGTGAAGTCATCGGTATGTAGTTTGTAAATTGAAGTTCAAGAAATGGTCAATAAATAGTTGTCGGCTAATGGCTCTTGGCTAAAGGCTAATCGCTACCGACTAATGGCACTTGGCTAACAGCTAATCGCTCGCGGCTAAAGGCTGGCAGCCTGCCTGTAAATATCGGTGAGCAACCTATAATTCACTTTCGCCGAATAACTCTCTTCAAATACCTTCTTCGCCGTGCCCCCCATCGCATTCATTTCTTCCGGATGATCAAACGCCCAAGCTAATATATCAGCTAGCTGTTGATCGTCGCCCATCGGAAACAGAAGGCCGGTCTTCATATCCTCAATAGCATCATGCATCCCGCCATCGTTCGATGCCACTACTGGCGTAGCGCATGAGAAGGCTTCCACAATGGTCATGGGAAACCCCTCATACCAGATAGATGGTAGTACCAGAAACTGCGCATTATGCATGAGAGTCAGAACTTCGGGTTTGGGAAGTTTACCGAGGAAGCGTAGCGAAGCTGTTAGCCCTAAGCTGTTAGCCATTAGCTCTAGATTGGCGCGTTCGGGGCCATCTCCAACAATTAAAAGCATAGGCTTTTCATTGTTGGCAGAAGACAGAGGGCGGATATCGGAGGATGGAGCGTTTTCATCTGACAGCTGACTACGGACATCTGATCGCTGGCAAAACTGCGCCCACGCTTTCAGCAATACATCGTATCCCTTTTCGGGCGATAGCCGACCAACAAACAGCGAAAACGGAGTTTGCCCAGAGATCAGCAATCGGATATCAGATGGAAGTTTTTCCAGACCAGCATCTCCGCCAGCTTCGTTTCCTCTGCCTTCCGTCCTCTGTCCTCCAACTTCCGTCCTCTGAATAAAATTCGGCTTTACCCAAATTTTATCCTCCGGAATCCCTTCCTCCACCATTTTCTGTTTCTGGAACTCGGTCAGGGCGATGTAGGCCGTCACCTTCCTCGACCAGGTGCCCAGCAGCTTGTGGACAAACAACATTACCGCAACGACGAAAGAGCCTGCCATGCTGTCGTGGTAGCAGCGATAGCGGATGCCGGGCCATTTGAAGGATTTGCGAACACATAATTCACAAATCGAGCCCTTAGCCCATAGTTTTTTGCCTCTAGCCTCTTTGTCTTTGCCAACTGCTAATTGCTGATCGCTAATAGCTTTTTCCTGATGACCGATGCCTGAACCCTGATGCCTGCTTTTCGCTATGCGAAAAAGATACGCATTAAGACAGA
>JBNKSB010000237.1:0-4631 GCA_050297095.1 Pontiella sp.
CACACTTTCACCAAAAAGTCCGCCAAATGAAACAAATTCACCTTCCGCCTTTCCGGGAACCGGAATAAGCCGAGCGGCCGTTGTCTTTGAATTAATCACTCCGATCATCAGTTCATCCGCCATGACTGCGGCAAGCGTTTCGGCATCCGTATTGCCGGGTACGGGAACCATATCCAGGCCCACCGAGCAGACGCAGGTCATAGCCTCGAGCTTTTCCAGAACCAGGCAACCGCTTTCAACCGCGCCGGCCAGCTCCGAATCCTCCATCACCGGAATGAAGGCGCCACTCAATCCCCCAACGCTTTGCGAAGCAAACGATCCCCCCTTCTTCACGGCATCGTTGAGCATGGCCACGATCGCCGTCGAGCCCGGGGCTCCAATTTCATCCACCCCCAGAATCTTCAGGATCTCGCCTACACTATCACCTACCGAAGGAGTCGGGGCTAAAGAAAGATCGACCACGCCAAATGGAAGATCGAGCGCTTTCGCCACCTGCCGGCCGACGAGCTCGCCACACCGTGTAACGCGGAAGGTTGCCTGCTTGATTTCTTCCGCCAGGTCATCCAGGCCGAGCGTTTCGGCACCCGCTTCATTGATCCTGCGTTCCAAAGCGCGGGCGATCACGCCCGGACCACTGACCCCGACATTGATGACCGCTTCGGCTTCGCCCACACCGTGAATAGCTCCTGCCATAAAGGGATTGTCGCCGGGCTGATTGGCAAAAGCCACGAACTTGGCGGCACCGAAGCCGTTGCTGTCCGCACTGGCTTCTGCCAAATCCTTCACGGTTTGTCCGAGCAACGCCACGGCATCCATGTTCAACCCATGCCGCGTCGAACCGGCATTAATCGAAGAACAGACCTTGCTGGTTGTGGCCAAAGCCTCCGGTACGGAAGCGATAAGACTTCTATCCCCCAACCCAATCCCCTTTTCCACATTGGCGGAAAACCCACCGATAATGTCAATTCCCACCGCGCTCGCAGCCTGGTCGAGAGCTTTGGCCAGCAACACAAATCCGTCCGGCGAGAACCCCGCGCCCACATATGCCATAGGCGTCACAGAGATGCGTTTGTTTACGACGGGCACACCATACTTGGTGCCGATGCGGTTACACGTCTCCACGAACGTACCGGCCATGCGCTTGATTTTTTCCTCTATGTTGCGGGCCGTCGTGGCGACATCTCCTGCACGGCAATCCAGCAGGCTGATGCCCATGGTGACCGCACGCACATCCAGATTTTCCTTCTGGATCATTTCAACGGTTTTAAGAATCTGGTCGGATCGGATCATGGGAAGCTCCTTGCATCGCAGGCATTAGACAAAAGGAAGGAACACGAGATAAATTATTTGTGCAACATATTGTATTCCTACCCCCAAATGCCACGTGCTTATGCCTTGTACCTAAATTTCATTGGTGGCCCGGAAAATATCGTTGTGCTGCAACACGATGTTCAATCCGCTGCGCTCACCAAAAAGGGCCAACTCCTTTTCAAAGCGCTCAACGTTTTCGATGCTCGAAAGATCGATCTGCAGCATCATCGTGTACTGTCCCCCCTCCGCGTGGGATGTCAGATCAAGAATATTAATGTCATGGTCGCAGCAGAAACGGGACACCTGCGCCACCAGTCCCACCCGGTTGCGCCCTATCGCGGACACGACATAGATGTGTTCCGAGCCTTCCGCCTCGGGGGTATAATCCAAAGCGGACACGACGAACACATGCGATGTCACCTCCTTCGAAAGTGCCGCCTCAACTTGCTGCGGAACTATGTCAGGAGAAAAGTCGGCGACGAGAATCATCGTGAAATACCCGCAGAGCACCGTCTGGCTCAAATCGGCCAAGTTGCCGCCCAACGCGCTGACCCCCTCCGTCACATCCGCCACAATACCAGGCCGGTCGCGGTCCATTACTGAAATCACCATACTGTTGTTGCCCATGGAACACCTGTTGTTTGATTGCACCGAATTATTCCCGCAACCCATTTATATTGGAAACATAAAAAGGAACCTCTTTTGTTGGAGAAGGTCCCCCCTTCGCTTAAAATGCATGGGACAAACAACCTGAAGACTCGCACCACCAAACCCCATCTGATGATGAGAAGTAAATGGAACAGGCAGCTTGCCACAGCCTTGTTGACCTTCGCCACGATCGTGTGCGGCGGAGCCACTAAACGTTGCGAGATATGCGGTCATGCCGTTCCCCTCTCCTATCTGGTCTACAAAGGAAAAACCTGCTGTTCGGAAGAATGCGTAAACGCGCTGCGGCCCCGCTGTTCGGTCTGCGGAAAGACCGTTTCCGGCGAATACCTGACGGCCAACAGCGCAGTCTACTGCTCCAAGTCATGTATCGATACCACGTTGCCAAAGTGCGATCTGTGCGCCACCCCGGTAGAAAGTGGATATGCCATCGCTGGCCACACCTATTGCGCAACCTGCAAGGAACATTACCCACGCTGTTTTTCGTGCGACCTTCCGGCGGCGCATACCACCCGACTGAACGACGGGCGCGAAATCTGTCCCCTTTGCATGCGCTGGGCCGTGAAGGACGCAACCTCTGCACAGCGTCAATACGCACGGGCCCTGCATCAGTTGGAAGCATGGACCGCGCTTAAGCTCGACAGCGTACCTCGGTTGGTTCTGGTGTATTGCCAAACCATGCGCAACCTGTCGCAGCAGATCCGGAAAACCGAATCCCCGGTCTCTGTCCGAGGCCTTTACAGCCGGCAGATCACCACAACTACAATCGTCAGGCTGGGTCTCATAAAGGAGGAAACCACGGATATTGATGAGCAGATCTACATCGTCGACCACCTGCACGATTCCGTGTTCAGAGTGGCGGCCATACATGAACTAATGCATGATGTCATCCAGGAGCATTTTCCCCGCGTAAAGGACGCCCCCTTATGGGTTGAAGAGGGCATCTGCCAGCAGGCGGCGGCCGAATACTGTCGACTGCGGCATTATTCCGACATCCTCTTCGGCATCGAAAACTGTACCGACCCCGACTATGGCAATGGCTACCGCTACATCAAACAACAGGTCGGCGTCGGCGGATGGCCCGCATTGAAACGTTGGATGGAAAACATCGACATTGCCAAACTGCCCGAAACGGCCCCCGCAAATCACTGAACGAAGCGTTCTTTCTTTCGTTGAACCAAACGAAGCGCCAAAAGCGTTGGAATGAAAAATACAAGTGCCAACGCCATACCGAAGACATCCACAAACCAGTCGTCTATGCTGGGCGTGCGGTCATATGTCAGATATTGCAACGACTCCGTCACTGCGGCAAACAGGCTGATGTCCAGCGCTACTTTGACAAAGTAGCTACGAGGCTGGTGCTCCAGCGCAACCGACAGATAGACCAGGAAACAGAGTGTGGCAAACAGAACAAAATGCCCTACGCCGTGGCCCCCGCCGACTAGGTCGATAAACTGGTCCACGATTTCCGGCCTGTCAAATCCCTGGGCAGACGAGGTCGAATGTATCGAAGGGGGTGAGACTCCCTGCCGGGCAACATCAACGACCTTGGCCGCTTCCTCTTGCGCATAACCGATCGTTCCTTCCAGCCATTTGTCCGGAATCATGACGCCGATGATGATCGCTATCGTATTCAACAGAATCAGCAACCGCAGTCGACGACAGTGCAACCGGCAACGTCGAAAATATAAAACACCCCAGGCCATCCACAAACCGGCAAACAGCACCTGCCACCAAAGCAGGGAGGCGCGAATCCGAACCGGTTCCACGATAATCCGATCGAATTCAGCTTTGCCCGCTGATCCGAGTTGCTGAAGCGACAGATTAACCCGGGAGGTTTTTTCATCGACACTGAATTCATCCACACATGGAGCCCAGTCATGGGAGCCTTTTATCGTGGCGACGGCATGGTGCCCACCGATCCATTTGTCGGCTGCATCGTACTGGCCCAGAACAAGACGAGCACAACTCCAGTTGTATTTTCCTGTCTCGACACCGGAAACCTTGATGCGTCCCCGGACGCGAATATGATCGAATCGTTGCGCGTCCGTGATGTGAAAAAGGATGCCCGCTGTCTTCCCGCCAAGTTCGACATTCAGGACGAAGCGACCGGCTTCCTCGTGGCAATCCCCCCACATGCGGGTGGCATCTGCCAAAGCGGGTGACTGCAACAGCACCGGACCGGCAGGCTCGTAGCGGTCGTAGAACCCCCAGAAAAGCAATGAGGCCGCCAGCAGAGCAACCGCCGGCAGCCGCAGCATCAATTTTTGTTTCCAGTCACTCATGCGGAAGAAAGCTAGCACTTCCACATGAAGACCAAAACTAATCTTCGTGAACTTTCACCTTGTCTCGGAACACGTGGTGGATGAACCAGGTGTAGCCCAGCACAATGGGCATGCCCACCACGGCAATGATCAGCATCGAGAATAGCGTAAGCTTCGAAGACGACGAATTAAACACCGTCAGACTCCACTCCGGCATATTGGTGCAGGGAACCATGTTGGGAAACACCGCCGTTGCCACCGCGAGCATCACGAATGCAATCGTGCAACTGGAAGAGATGAAGGCCGCCGTCGACTTTTGCATCCGGCTGAGGAAACGGGCGGACGAATGCGCAACCAACGCCAGCAGGACAATTGCCATCGGAACATAGT
>JBNKSB010000238.1:0-4712 GCA_050297095.1 Pontiella sp.
TTCGGTGCATAGCCTTTTGATGGTTTCGAACTGCTCGGCCACCCCGGGGTTGCCGATGAGCTTGAGCTGGAATTCGTCGGGAATGAAGGGGAGGGAGTCGATCCGCCACTTTTTCAGCGCCGGGTCGTATTCGCCGGGGTCAAGCAGGGTGACCAGATGGCCGAAGGCCCAGGTAATGGCGCAACCGCGCCCTTCGATGTAGCCGTTTTTCTTGCCGGTAATCTTCAGCACACCCGCGATATCGCGGGCCACGGACGGCTTCTCTGTAATGACGACTTTCATGAGATGGCAACTGGTACTGCGTAATACGTAATGGAATTCTGGATTTTAAAGGAGGAATAATGTACATTGATGCATGAGTGTTCAATCCAGAATGGAGAAGAGGATTATGCGGCGAGTGCGTTTGTTCATGTTTTTGGGGCTGTTGCTCTGCGCCTGTTCCGGTGTGCGGGCAGCCGAGGTGGTGGTACTGACGAAAACGCCGGTGGCAGAGTTTACGCTGCCGGATGGGGCGGTGCTGAAGAATGCGTTTGTCTGGCGACGTAACTCCCAGGGCATCATGATCGTGCATGACGACGGGCAGTTTTTTCTGAATTTCGATGCCATGCCGCCGGAGTGGAAGACCGCGTATCTTGGAGAGGATGCCCAGCCTGTTACGCAAACAAGTTCCGAGGAAGAGAAGTCGGCGGTGAATAGGAAACCGGAGCCGGGCGACCGCTATCGTGTTGGCAACATACTGGCCAAGGTGCTGGCCCTTGAGAAGAATACGCGTGAAAAGCTGCTGGAACGGGAGCTCGACGAAGAGCTTGACCAAGGGGTTCTCGTGATCGGATTGCTGCAAGCGGCGCTGGATGGGGAATGGGACGAAGCCAACCGCTGTATTCTCTATCTGGAGGAGAAGGGGTATAACATCAGCGACGTTGCACGGAATAAGCTCTTCGATGACTGCCCTCAGTGTGGCGGGGATGGCGAAATCACCAAGAAGTGCCGGGCCTGCGGCGGGTCCGGGGAATGTAGCGAATGCAATAAGTCGACCAGCATGCTGGGCAAGCGGAGTGACCACGAGAAGGAGGACAAGGATCCGGATTGCGAGGCGTGTGATGGAACCGGAAAGTGTGCGATATGCGATGGGAAAGGTAAGGGCAATGTTCATTGCTCCGCATGCCGTGGTACCGGGAAGGTGGTTGCGAGCGATTATTGCGTGGTGCTCCGGGACCAATGGGTCCGGAACATGAACAGCCTGGTTTCAGGCGAAGCGCCGGCATCGATCATGGCCAGTCCCTCTGTGGACTTCGGAAGTATTCTGGCCCAGTTGCCCGGCATCAATTCGAATGCGCCCGCCTACTATGCCTCTTCAACCTACGATGGAGAAATGGATGCGAATCTGGTGGTGGCTTGTTTAATGCATTCCTTGATCGAGAAGGACATGTCGGTAGCAAAGCGGTTCAACGAGATTCTTGAAGTGGATTATCCGGGCAATGAAGTGATCGACATCGATGATTATCTTAAGTTTTGCGATAGCTGCGACTCGAAGGGTTGGGTCAAGCTGGAGTGCCCCACGTGCGATGGAACCGGAAAATGCGAAAAATGCGAAGGATCCGGCGACAATATGAAGCTCAGCAATTGGAAGACGAACTGCTCGGAATGCAAGGGGACTGGTGAATGCCGCCGGTGCGAAGGGGCCGGCAAGATCACGATTAGGTGCCGCGATTGCCTGGGGTTGGGACGGATCATCGACAGCTCGCGTTGCGAAATCCGCCGTGAACTGCTGGTTGACGAGCTGAATGCGTATTATCGGCAGCATCAGGCCGGTCCGATGTAGTCCCTGAAGCATTAATGATCGTGAAACGGTCACACAATTGCTTATCCGAATGGCTATTCGCTACGTCTGTGTTTATCTATAAAAAATAGCGTTGTTGTTGTGCGGCGTTAGCCGACCCGCTCGAAGCGGGCAACGCTTTCAACGTGGTTGGTTTGTGGGAACATGTCGACCGGTTGGCAGTGGACCATTCGGTATTGTCCTTCTTCGCAAAGCATCTGCCCGTCGCGGGCCAGCGAGGCCGGATTGCAACTGACATACACGATCACCGGCGGCGCCATTTTCAACATCATGGCAACCGCCTTTGGATGCATACCGGCGCGCGGCGGATCGGTGATGACTACGTCGGGATGTCCGAATTCCTTCATTTCGAGTTCGATGTCGATGATGTCTTTCAGGTCCAGCCGGATGAATTCGCAGTTGTTCGCGCCGTGGCGCTTGGCGTTTTCTCGCGCATCGTTGACCGAGCTTTCGACGACTTCCACGCCCAACACTTTTTTACAGTGGCCGGAGGCGAACAGGGCGATGGAGCCCGTTCCGCAGAAGAGGTCGTAGACGGTGTCGGTGGGTTTGAGCTGCGCGCTTTCGAGAATCTGGTTGTAGAGCGCTTCAGCCTGCGCCGTATTGGTCTGGAAGAAGGAGTTGGGTGAGATGCGATAGGTGTAGTGGCCGAGTTGGTCGGTGATGTAGCCGGGCCCGTGGAGCACGAATTCCTTTTCACCGAATGCGACGGTGTTCTTGGCCGAGGTAGTGCTGTTGACGAAGGTGGTCATGCGGTTGCCGAGGACGCTTTTAAGTTCCTCGCAAAGGGCCTGCATCAACTCCGGGTTATGGGTAGAGGTGACGAGGTTGACCATGAACTCTCCGGTATTCCCGCCGTGGCGAACCACGAGGTTGCGCAACTCGCCAGTGTGCGTGTGGGTGGAATAGATGGGTAGCTCGTCTTTGTGCCGCAGGCAAAAGTCGCGGACGGCGTTCAGCGTGGTGTTCATTTCCGGCGTCGACAGGTCGCAGTGGTCGATGTCGATGGCTTTGGAGAAGCAGCCGGGGGCATGGAAACCGAGGGCAAAGTCGAGTGGCTTTTCGTGCTCGCCGGGTTCGATTCCGATCTCGTCGGTCGTGAGATAGCGCAGGTCGGTAAACGAGAAATCCATCTTGTTGCGGTAGCCGAAGAGTTCAGGAGCAGGCAGGCAGCTTTCGCATTCGATGCCTGTAAATCCTCCGATATGTTCCAGGGCGTCCTGCACTTGCTTGCGCTTGAGACGGAGCTGCTCGGAATAGTCCATGTGCTGCCATTTGCATCCGCCGCATAAGCCGAAGTAGGGGCAGACGGGGTCGATGCGGTGGGGGGAGGGCTTGAGCACCTCGCGAAAGCGGGCGGCGAGGTACTTTTTCTTGATCTTGAAGATTTCCGCCTTCACCACATCGCCGACCGCTGCAGGCCCCTGGACAAAGATTGCCATACCATTATCGAGCCGGCCGAAGCACTGGTTCTTGTCGCCGAGATCGGTGATCTCCACCTCTACCATCTGTTTCTTTTTGTACATGGCGCGCAAAGATAGTGCAGCGACCGGCGGGTGGCAACCCATCTGCAAGACATAATGCCTTGCCCGCCATTCGTGTATTGGTATGGTATGAGGTTCAACGAAAGGGTTAGCATGGAAACAATCAAGGCTATCATGACACGACGAAGCGTCCGTACCTGGACCGAGGAACCGGTGACCGACGAAGAGCGGAAGATCATTCTCGAAGCTGCGATGAACGCGCCGTCGGCCGCCGATGCGCGCCCTTGGCATTTCGTGACAATGGACGACTCCGCTGTCATCAAGCAGTTCACGGAGCTGGGCGGTACGGAGATGCTGGCCGAGTCCACCTTCATGGTGCTGGTATGCGGAGATGTATCGAAGGAAGTCTATCCCGGCTTCTGGCCGCAGGACTGTTCCTGCGCGGCGCAGAACATGCAGCTGGCCGCACACGATATTGGCATTGGATGTGTCTGGATCGCCATCTATCCGCTGGAAGAGCGCGTGGAAACCTGCCGCAAGATCCTCGGCATCCCGGAATCGATCACGCCGTTTGCGCTCTTGGCCATGGGGGTACCCAATGAAGTGCTCGCCCCGGAATACCGCTATGAAGAAGAGCGCATCCACGCGAATAAATGGTGAATCGAGAGAATAGTGGTTCGTTTTGGGTTGTCAGTCTTGGCGCCGGCGCAAGATGTTCTCTGATGAACGAATATGGGATAGCGATTCGCTGCGCCACAGGCGATTTAGGTTTGCATTTTGAACGTAAAATGGAATTATGAGTCCGATTTGCAAATAAAACAGGAGATATGAAATGGCAGAAGGTGTAATCGAGCTGGACAGCAACGGATATGAGGCGGCCACGAAGAGTGGTGTAGTGCTCGTGGATTTCTGGGCTCCGTGGTGCGGTCCCTGCAAAATGCAGACCCCGATCCTCGAAAAGGTGGCTGCAGAAGTCGGTGACAAGGCCGTGATCGCAAAGGTAAATGTCGACGAGAGTCCCGAACTTGCGGCCAAGTACGGCATTCGTTCGATCCCGACCCTGATCCTGCTCAAGGACGGCGAAAACAAGCAGCAGTTTGTCGGTCTCCAACAGCAGGCCGCGCTGGTTTCAGCCATCAATGACGTGTAGTATATACGTCATCCAGGCTAAACAAAAAAGGTGCCTTCCCAAGGCACCTTTTTTTATGTTCAGGTCTCATCGCCGACGCAGTCATTCAAGTTGACTGCGACTAGGTAAATCCGCCGATGGCCGGAAACCATACTTTGATTCCATAACGCATGGCATCCCTCCTTTCTTGTTTTTGGGTAGATCGTTGGAGAGCTATTCACCCGCAGTATTGCAGTTTGCGAGGAGTGCTGTGCCGATT
>JBNKSB010000239.1:0-4026 GCA_050297095.1 Pontiella sp.
GGGCTTCCGCGAGATCCATCAGCACATTGAGCATCTGGAGAATGCGCTCCGACTCCTCCATGCAGTCGGCCAGGGCCTCGCGCTGCATGCGGGGATCGGCCTCGGCCGTTTGCAAGGCGCGTTCGGCGGAATTGCGCAGGTGGGTCATCGGTGTACGCAGGTCGTGCGCGACATTGTCGAGGGTTTCCCGCGAACCTTCCACCAACATCTGGTTCTTGTCCAGGATGCGGTTGAACATGGCACCGAGCGCCCCAAGCTCCCCGCGCTGGGCGCGGGCCGGCACGCGCTGCCGCAGGTCGCCGGTGTCCAGGATGCGACGGATGGTTTGCACGAGTGCCCGCAACGGGGTCAGTGCGGTATGGGCCATGAACCAACCGACCAGCAGGCTCAGAAGGAGCGCAGGTATTACGATGCGCATCCCGATGCGCCGGAAATGAGAAAGGACGATCCGGCTTTCGGCATTGCTTCTACCCACCTGCAGATAATAGCCGGGCGTCAGCGCGGTGGTGCCCACGATCCAGCTTCCTTTCGATTCTTCCCGCCTCAGTTCATCCCAGCGCGATCCGTTGCTTGCGGGTTTCTGCGACTTGGCCTTCTGGTCGAGCAACGCCCAGAGCGGGTGCGATGCCGTGATGAAGCGGACACGCTTCTGGCTGTCGATGATGCGGACGAAGACCGGCTCGGTCGGATTGATCTGCTGGCTGAAATAGTTGTTGATCGCGGTCAGGCCGCCCTGGGCGTAAATGGCCTTGAATTGGGTGGTCTGGGCCTTGATGACCTCGTGGTCGCGCTCCTGCACAATGTGACTGACGAGTTGGTAGGTCGCACTGAAGAGAATGCCCACCGTGATGGCCATGACGGCGGTGTAGAGCAACGCCAGACGGAAGCCGAACGTAATGTGCAGGGACTCACTCGCTTTTGAGGACATACCCGACTCCGCGTACGGTGTGGATGAGTTTTTGATCGAATTGCTTGTCGATCCGGTTGCGCAATCGGCAGACGAGCACATCGACCACGTTGGTCTGAGGATCGAAGCTGTAGTCGTATACGTGTTCGAGAATAGCGGTCTTGGTGATCACGCGGCCGGCGTTGCGCATCAGGTATTCGAGCAACGCGAATTCACGAGGTTGCAATTCTATGGGTTGCCCCCCGCGTTCTGCCTGCCGTTCCATCAGGTTCAGCCGCAGGTCCCCGACGTTCAGGACGGTGTCGTGCGGTGTCCGCTGTGAACGGCGCAGCAAGGTCTGGATGCGCACCAGCAATTCCGAAAACGAGAACGGTTTCACCATGTAGTCGTCACCGCCGGCGCGCAGGCCTTCGATGCGGTCGTCGACCGTCCGGCGGGCACTGAGAATGATGACCGGCGTGTCGATTTTTTCAGCGCGTATCCGTTTGATCATATCGAGTCCGTCCAGTTTGGGAAGCATCAGGTCTGCGATGATGGCGTCATAGACTTCCTGCCGGGCCATGAACAGACCTTTCTCGCCGTCCTCGGCCACATCGGCGGCATAGCCGACCTCCTTCAGTCCCTTCTTCAGGAAGGCGGAAATCTTGCGATCGTCTTCGATAATCAGAATGCGCATTCGGGCTCCTCGGTTTTTCTCCGAACTACAGGTTCAGGGATAAGCCCGGCGGTGGAGATTTGTCAACCGGGAAAATATTACAGCGTTGTAATGCCTGTGAAAGCCCGTGGAAAGGTGGGCTGCGTCTATACCTAACGAAAACAGACGGAATAGCGAAAGGAGGTGATTGCGGAAGAGCACGGAAGAACAAAAGCAAAGAGTCTTCAACGTTAACCAAGGAGGTAAGGCAATGAAACAGCAGGATACAAAACAGCAAAAAGGACACAAAGGCATGGTGTTCGGCACGGTGGCCCTGTTGGCCCTGTGCGGGGGCGTGGCCTTTGCCGAAATGCAAAGCGGGAAGATCGAGCTGAAGAGAAAGGGTGAGCCGGCAAAAACCCAGCCCCAGACGCAGGCGCAACCGGCTCCGATGGATCCGTTCCGCGACATGCTTCGGCTACAGCAGGAAATGGATCGCCTATTCGACAGTACGCTCAATCCGTACGCCGGGTTCCCGGAATTTGATGCGGCCTGGGATCGGCAGTTGCAGCAACCTGCCATGGATCTGACCGAAAAGCCCGATGCCTATACTGTGCAGATGGAGTTGCCGGGTATGGACAAGTCAGCGATCAACATAGAGGTCAAGGACCGGATTCTGACCGTCAGCGGCGAACGCAATACGACGACCAAGACGGAAGATGAAAATGAAAAAGTGTTGGTTCAGGAACGAAGGATCAGCTCCTTCAGCCGTCAGGTGGTACTGCCAAAGGGTGTGGCTGCCGATCAGGTTTCGGCCGAATACAAGAGCGGTGTATTGACCATCACGCTACCGAAAACAGAAAAAGGCGCGGTAGCCCGGAAGATTGAAATCAAATAAACGAAACACCGGGTGGTGGAGCTCACCACCCGGTTCATATAACCGGAGGTCGATAGCATGAAAGTGAATTATTACAACGCTGTAATGCTGGTGCAAGAAGGCCGTAAGGAAGATCGGATTACATGTAGACAATCAAAGGAAATCCACGGGGTTTCGTGAAAGGAGTAGATACAGTGAAAACAGAGCAATCCATTCGAGTTGATGTACAGTTCCGGCATATGCCCAAATCAACGGCCATCGAGAACCTGGTGAAGGTCGAAGTGCTCGACCTAGAGCGGTTCGCCCTTACTGGAGCCCATTGCGAGGTGGTGATCGACGAAACACAACACCGTCATCTCGGCGGCGTATTTTCCATCCGGGTGCAGTTAGTGGTTCCCGGTGACCGGCACTATGTCGCGCATCGGGATGTGTTCAACGGCTCCCATGAATACATTTACGGCGCGGTCACCGAAGCGTTTGTCGAAATGCAGGTGCTGCTGAAAAAGCAAGCCAACCGCAGGCTGCGCCGGCAGCGGCGCGAAATGGCCGCCTAGTGGTTTTGAAGCAAACATCAACCATGATACACACCGAGGAGAACAAAGATGATCAAAGTGGAAAACCTGGTCAAGGACTTCGGGCGAAGGCGCGCCGTGGACGGCGTCTCGTTCGAGGTTGAGAAGGGGACCGTGCTGGGTTTTCTGGGGCCAAATGGCGCTGGAAAAACCACCACGATCCGGATGGTGGCCGGCTTCCTTGTGCCGACGTCCGGTACGGTAGCCGTCAAGGGGATCGACGTGGTGAGAGATCCGGTTTCGGCCCAGAAAAGCATTGGCTATATGCCCGAGACCACGCCGCTGTATGAAGACATGACCGTAACGAGCTTTCTGGGTTTCATTGCCGAGGTACGCGGCTTCCATGGTGCGGAGCGCGAGCGCCGCGTGGACCATGCCATTGAGCGATGTTTCCTCCAGCCCGTGCGTCATCAAACCATCGACACGCTTTCAAAAGGGTATCGCCAGCGCACCTGCCTGGCGCAAACCCTGTTGCACGATCCCGACATCCTGTTGCTCGATGAGCCGACCGAAGGACTCGACCCCAACCAGAAACAGGTCGTGCGAGACATGATTTGCGAGATGGCCGAGGAACGCGTGATCATGCTTTCGACCCACGTGCTCGAAGAGGTCGAAGCCATCTGCACCCGCGCAATCATCATTAGCGGAGGCCGGGTGGTCGCCGACGACTCGCCCGCCGCTCTCAAGACACGCAGTTTGCAGTACAACGCCGTCACGCTGGTGGCGGATGGCAAGGATATTGCCCCGACATTGCAGAAGCTACCTTCCGTCGGCAAAGTGGAATCCGTGGACGACCGGGTCGTCGCCTTCCCGAAAGAGGGCGCATCCATTGCATCGGACATTCTAGGTGCTGCCCAGAAACACCGATGGACAGTCAAGGATATCAAGGTGGACGAAGGCCGTCTCGACGACGTCTTCCGGCAAATCACCAGCACCGAGGACACGAGCAAGAAGGAGGTGGCATAATGAACGAGGCTACCCAACATGTGCTGGCGGTCGCCAAGCGTGAATGGCGCTCCTACTTCGACTCGCCGGT
>JBNKSB010000240.1:0-3975 GCA_050297095.1 Pontiella sp.
GCGGTTTACGGGGGAGTGGGCTCCGGTAAGACCTCTGCGCTGGAGTGGCTGATTGCGCAGATTGAACAGTGGAACGCAATGTCTGAAGCGGAGCGGTCTGGGCACCCGCTGGTTATACCCGTTAGCTTTTCGGTCCAAAAATGCCATGCGCCGGCCATGGTATCCAAAATGATCCTATCCGACATTTTGTTGAAATGCCTGGTTGCCATGGATGAGGGAACGGCACAACAGCGGGTATTGCGCATCAAGCAGCTGGCCGAGAGTTGCGTCAGTGAACTGGGATGGGATTTTTTACAGGGGTTGGAATATGTTGCTCGCCATTGGGGGGCACGCGAAACCCTTCGGGCATCGGCCGTCGAGCGCCAATCCGATGCTCGCGATACGAGTGTCTTTCTGGATGGATGTCATAAGGTTTTGAATGAATGGATGACCGACGCCTCCCTCCCTTCCAGCCGGATCGTGGTTTTCCTGGATGATCTGGATGATGCACCGCCCGAGATCCTTATGGCGGTATTTGAAACGGTCAGCCTGCGTTTGAAATCTCCCCACATTGGCTTTGTGTCCGCATTGGATCCCAAGGTGGCCCAAACCTTGATCAAAAAACATTTCGCCTGCCACGAATACGGAGACGTGCAGTGCCGGCATTATTTAGGCAGGATTTTCCAGGTGGAATGCAGTATCGAGCCAACCTACAAGCAGATCCGGCGCTATTACGCCGCCCAATATCGGTTGCTTGACCACAAGAGCGGGAGCCGACTATCCAATTATATATCCCCTGAATACAAAAATCATATTGATGCTGCGCTGATCCATTTGTCATCCGATAATCCGCGCAAGATCAAGGTGTTGCTGAATAGCGCCATGATGAAAGGTTATGCCGGGATTCGAGCCAGTGAACGCGCGGGGGAATCAAACGGAGGTGCCTCGCTTGTTTTTGTGCAGAGTGTACAGGTGTTTCTTCTTCAATATTGGCTGTCGTATTTTTCGGTCGGCGAGTCGGCGATCAACCGGGAAGATGTTATGGATTGGTTCGAGTTCCTATCGGGAGCCGCGCAGGAGTCGGACCGGGGCTACCGGTGGGTCGAGGATCGGCATGACGGACATGAAGATCTTGAAAATATTCCCAAGGGGCTGGGGTTGCACATGATCCATGAGTGGGTGTGGGATCTGCTCAAGATTCCATTTTCCAAAACAGTGGCCAGCCAATGCAGTAGCGAGGAGCCTTTGCCACTGCAACCTGTGCGTGAGGTGGTGGAGGAGAGGACGCCGGAACTGTCCAAAGAAGCGATCCGAAGTCTTTCCCCGGGATTCCGCGACTGTCTGGCAGCCGCATTGGAAAAATCCGTGGCGGAACTTTCCGACGGGGATACGCACCGGGTGGTGGATCTGGATTTGTCCGGGCACCAGTTTACCGAACAGGACGAAGCCTATCTGGCCCGGTTGGGCAATCTGCGCCGCCTTGACCTGCATAACAGTTCGATCGGCAATCTGGAGTCGCTGCACGCCCTGGGGCAGTTAAAGAACCTGAACCTGACGTGCACCCCCATCGAGAGCATTGCTTCGCTTGCCTCGTTGACGGGGCTGGAGACCCTGGATCTTTCGTTCTGCAATATTCAGGATCTTTCCCCGTTGAAGTCATGCGCCGAACTGAAAGGCCTGCTGCTGTTCGGTTCACCCGTATCCGATTTGGAGTCGCTTCGGGGGCTTCCCAAACTGATGCGCCTGAATCTTTCACGAACCGGTGTAACGGATGAGCAGATGGAGGTGCTTGAATCGCTGCCATCACTTAACACGCTTTTCCTGCGCGAAACAGAGGTGACCCCGAGCAGAGTTTCCCTGCTCAAAAAGAGCTTCGGTTTTAATCTTAAAATTGAGCAGTAGCCTGGGTCTTGCCCGTTGCGGGGCTGACACTGCCGGCGGATGGGGTGCGATGCCATCTGAGGCGGATCCTCCAGCTATTTTGTGGATTTTGGGACTTCAAGCCTTTTATGATGACGGCTCGTTTTCAAACAGATCGAAATAATCGTGAGGATAAAATGACATATAAATTTTTGGAAGAAGTTGAACTGGTGGGTTTGTCGAACGACTGGAGCCGTTTGTCGGGTGAGCAACAGGAGTTGATCAACCAGCTCGTTGAAAACGGGCAACAGCATCTTTTTGACGGATGGGACGGTCCCGGCAAGGCGGATGAGAAGAAGGATGCGTTTTTGGATTCGCTGGCCAAGATAGATCTAAACTATCCGGGAGGCCTGTCCGGCTATATCAAAAACAGCCGCAAGCTGCTGGCCGAAGCCAAGGAAGGCAAGAATCCGTTCGAAGGCTTTGTTCCGGAACATCCTGATACCGTGGATCTGACCGAAATCAATGATGCGTTCGTGCAGTACGAAGGGATCGGTGTAAAGCACTTCGACAAGGTCGGCGTCGTACTCGTCGCCGGTGGGCTGGGAGAGCGCCTAGGGTATAACGGGATCAAGCTGGATATCGCCGTCGAAGTACTCGAATGCACCTCCTATCTCCAACATTACGCCTCCTGCCTGTTGGCCATGGAAGCCCGGATGGAAAACCCGCGCCCGGTTCCCTTCATTATCATGGTTTCGCAGGATACCGGCCCAAAGACGATGGAGTCGCTGGAAGCCAGCAACTATTTTGGCCTGAAAAAGGATCAGGTATACATCCTGCAGCAGGAACTGGTTCCGGCCATCGCCGACAACGACGGAAAGCTGGCGTTGGAAAAGAAATATGAGCTGATTCTCAAGCCGCACGGCCACGGCGATATCCACATGCTGCTCCATACCAGTGGGGTGGCTGCCAAGCTGGCGGGCGAAGGCATCGAATACCTGATGTTTATTCAGGATACCAACGGCCCGAGCTTCAATACACTACCCGCCGCCATCGGCGTCTCCGTCGAAAAGGGCTACGACTTCAATTCGCTGGCGATCAATCGCATACCCGGCGAGGCCGTTGGCGGTTTGGCAAAGCTCGTCGGCAACGGCAGGGAAATGACGATCAATGTCGAATATAACCAGCTTGATCCGCTGTTGCGCGCCACCGTCAGCCCCGAAGGCGACGTGGCGAACGAGCAGGGCTATTCCATGTTTCCCGGCAACTGCAACACCCTCGTGGTTCGAACTGCTTCCTATGTCCGTATTCTAGAGGAATCGCAGGGGATCATTGCCGAATTCGTGAACCCGAAATATACCGACGAAACCAAGTCGGCCTTCAAGAAGCCGACCCGTCTCGAAACAATGATGCAGGATCTGCCGAAGCTGTTTGGTCCGGACAAAAAGGTGGGCGTCACGATTTTTGACCGCAGCTGGAGTTTCTCGCCCAACAAGAACAACATTGCCGATGCCGCCGCCAAGGTGGAAGCGGGGGGGCCGGCTGATGCCAGTGCCACCGCCGAGTCCGACTTCTACAAGGCCGGGCGCATACGTCTGGATTACGTCGGCATGAAGGTAGAGCCAGCGGAAGAGGTGAAGATTCTCGGCGTTCCATTCACTCTCGGTCCGAAGGTGGTTCTGCGGCCGTCCTATGTCATGAGCCTTGAAGAGGGGCGCGAAAAAATAGAAGGTGGATCGATTTCCGGCGAAGCCACGCTGATTGTCGACGGCAAGGATATTAAACTGGTAGGAGTCGAATTATCCGGTTCGTCCGCGCTGGTCGTGAAGGCGTGCGACGGTGCAAAAGTAACCGTCCAGGGTCGTTTCGAAAACGCGGGCTTCGAGCTGGTCAAGTTGACCGATGCCGAGCGCGCCGCCGAGAGTGATGTGCCGGAATACCTCAAGATTCGCGGCTACAAGTTCGAGAACCGCGGCGCGGCCGTCTATGAATTCAATGAACCCGGTGAATATACCGTTCAGGAATAAAGGGAGGATGTGTTCTCCGCGCACCGTGACGGCAGGGACAGCCGTCCCTGCCTATCACACTACCTGAACGCCTTCGCTTTTGGTGAGGGCGGAATAGAGTGCGGAGAGT
>JBNKSB010000241.1:0-15980 GCA_050297095.1 Pontiella sp.
GGGGGATGCCACGCCTTCGCCCGCCATTCCCCGCACAGTCGGGGCTGTTTGGCAAACCCACGACGATCAATAATGTGGAAACGCTCGCCAGTGTGCCGTGGATTATTCGGAATGGAGCCGATGCGTACGCGGCAATCGGCACGGAAAAATCCAAAGGAACGAAGGTGTTTGCGCTGGCAGGAAAAATTAAGCGCGGCGGGTTGGTTGAGGTTCCCATGGGGATCACCATTCGCGAAGTGGTTGAAGAAATTGGCGGGGGGACCGGTACGCATCGGCAGGTGAAGGCGGTGCAAATGGGTGGGCCTTCCGGCGGCTGCATTCCAGTATCGTTGATGGATACGCGAATCGATTACGACGAGATAAACCGCACCGGGGCCATCATGGGGTCGGGCGGCATGATTGTTTTAGACGAGACCACCTGTATGGTTGACGTCGCCCGCTACTTTCTTGATTTTACCCAGCTTGAATCGTGTGGAAAATGCACATTTTGCCGGATTGGGACCCGACGCATGCTTGAGGTTCTGTCTCGTATTTGCGAGGGCAATGGTGTTCCGGAGGATCTGGCATTGCTGGAGGAGCTGGCCGTGCAGGTCAAGGATACAAGTCTCTGCGGCCTCGGTCAGACCGCACCCAATCCCGTGTTGACCACGCTGAGGTATTTCCGCGAGGAGTATGAGGAACACATTAACGACAAGAAGTGCCGGGCGGGGAAATGTGCAAACCTGTGTGGGTACATGATCACTGATGACTGCACCGGCTGTACGGCCTGTGCGCGGAAGTGTCCGGTGGGCGCGATCAGCGGTGTGCGCAAGGAGCTGCATGTGATCGATCTTGAAAAATGTGTGCGTTGCGGGGTTTGCCGCGACGTATGTAATTTTGATGCCGTGAAGGTGATTTAACCATGAGTGCGCTGAATTTTACATTGAACGGAAAGCCGGCGGCAGCAAATGCGGGTGATACGATTCTCGATGCGGCCAAGGCTGCGGGATATTTTATTCCCACTTTCTGCCATCGGGAGGAATTGAAACCTTTTGCTTCCTGTTTTGTCTGTGCTGTCGAGGTGGAAGGCCGGAGGACGCTCGTTCCTTCGTGTTCCACCGAGGTGGCCGAAGGTATGGTGGTCAACACGGAAAATGAGCGTGTGAAGCGCGCTCGGAAAACCTGTCTCGATCTCCTGCTCTCCGATCACGTGGGGGATTGCCTAGGGCCTTGCATGACCTCCTGTCCGGCGGGAATTGATATTCCCGGCTTTGTAAACCACATTGCAAACGGACGCGATCGGGAAGCGCTGGAACTGATCCTCAACAACATGCCGTTGGCGGGATGCTTGGGTCGCGTTTGCACCCGCCCCTGCGAAGAAGGATGCCGGAGGCAGCTCGTCGAAGATTCTATTGCCATTTGCCAATTGAAACGTTTCCCTGCAGATCAGGCCGCCACCATGGGCTGGGATGTGACCCCATCCAAACAGCCTTCCACTGGGAAACGCGCTGCCATTGTAGGGGCTGGGCCGGCCGGCCTGTCGGCCGCCTACTATCTGCAAATGTTTGGCGTGGACTGCACTGTCTACGACGCCCACGAAGCACCTGGGGGAATGATTCGCTACGGCATTCCCTCTTATCGCCTGCCGCGTAATGTGATCGATCGCGAGGTTGATGTGATCCAGAAACTTGGGGCCGAGTTCCGTTATGGGACGTCGCTGGGGAAAGAGATTTCTTTTGAAGCTTTGCGCGAAGAGTACGATGCGGTCTTTCTAGGGCTAGGCGCGCAAAAGGCTTCGGGAATGCGTACGCCCGGCGAGGATTTGGAAGGCGTTCGGAGCGGTATTGAGTTTCTGGGGGCCGTTTCGCGCGATGAAGCGTTGCCGGTTGGAAGAAACGTTGTTGTGGTTGGCGGAGGCAACACGGCCATTGATGCGTCGCGAACAGCATTGCGGCTGGGTGCAGAGAGCGTCACCATTCTATATAGGCGCGCACGCGAACAAATGCCCGCTTGGGAAGAGGAAGTCGATGATGCTCTCGCGGAGGGGGTAAAGCTCGAAACGTTGGCTGCACCCATCAAGATTGAACCTGCCGGCGACCAGTTGACAATGACCTGTATCCGCATGAAGCTCGGCGAGCCTGATGACTCCGGTCGCCGCCGGCCGGTTCCCGTCGAGGGTTCAGAGTTTTCAATGGTTGTGGATGAAATTATTGCCGCGATCGGTCAGAATGTGGATTCCTCCATGGTTTCCGGAGTGGAGTTGACTCCGTGGGGGTCGATCAAGGCGAATGAGCAGACAGGCCAGACGGAACTTGCGGATGTGTTTGCCGGCGGTGACTGCGTCACGGGAGCGGATATCGCGGTCAACGCGGTGGCAGCGGGACGTCGGGCGGCTTTTGCAATAAACCAGTTTGTGCGGGGTGAACCGGTTGTGGGCGATCCGAAGATGTACAACCATACGATGGGTGCTCTGGATGAGATTCCGGCCGAGGTCACTGTTTTCTACGAGCAGAGTAAACGCGTTCCGATGCCGCGCCTGGAGGCTGCTAAGAGGGCGCGAGGATTCGAGGAGGTGGAAACTGGTTTTGCAGAGGAACAGGCCCGTGCCGAGGCCGCTCGTTGCATGGAGTGTGGATGCCGTGATGCGCATGAATGTTCGCTGCGCGAATTTGCAACGAAGTTTGAGGCCTCCGCAGATCGGTTTGCCGGGGATCGGCGAACTTATCGCCGGGACGATTCGCATGAGTTGCTCGTCTACGAAGAGCATAAATGCATTCAATGCGGATGCTGTGTCCGCACCTGCGACGAGCTGCTGAAAAGTCCTTGCGTCGGGTTTGTCGGGCGCGGATTCGATGCGCGGGTGAAGCCGGCTTTGGATCGACGACTTGCGCTGATTGATGATAACGAATTGCAACGACTGGCCGAATTCTGTCCGGTCGGGGCGTTGACTTTAAAAAGCGATGCGGTGGCAACGCTTAGGCCGGAGGGGTTTCCGGATTTGGAGGGAGAATGACCATGAATACGTTTGGATCCGTTGATGCCGTGCTGGATTTTGCTATTGAGCGGGAGCAGGAGGCTGTTGACTTCTACCATACCCTGGCTTTGCAGACGGAAGATCCGTCCATGAAGAAGACGTTGACGGCGTTTGCCGGGGTGGAGCAGGGGCACAAAGAAAAGCTGATGGCGGCCAAGGACGACAAGATCATTCTGGCCGAAGGAGAGGGTGTCGTTGATATGAAGGTCGGCGACTATCTGGTAGCGGCGGAGCCAGGCCCCGATATGAGTTTTCAGGATGCGCTGATTGTTGCCATGAAACGGGAAAAGGCGGCGATGGATCTTTATACGGATATGGCGACAAAGGTTTCCGGGACTTCCCTTCAGGCGCTTTTCAAGAAACTGGCCCGTGAAGAAGGGACGCATAAGCTTACTTTCGAAAGCTTGTACGAGGAACATTTTCTTTCAGACAACTAGGTGTGTTCCATGTGCTAACTGGTTTGTGAACCCGTTTCTCGCCGTTTATGTTATTTTAAAAGGCTTTGAGCGGATTCTCGCGATCGCACTCCGATGCGGAGAATGTTGGCGTAGAGGCTTCCATTTCTGGTCATTCATTTGTATGATCCTATAACTTTCAGACGAAGGAATATATATGACGACAACTCATAGTTTGATTAACCAGTTGATTCAGCTGCAGGAGCTGATAGTTGCAAATATGCAGAAGAGGGCATCCATGCCGAACGCCAAGCTGGATGTATTGCAGAACTCCATCTCGACGCTCGGGGCCGATATTCCGCAACAGGTCAAGTCGCACTTTAACCGGTTGCTGCAAAAACATCCGGAGGCCATTGTTCCCGTAGCCAATGGCTTGTGCACCGGTTGTGGCATGGCGCTGACGAAGAGCCTGGTCAATAGCGTTCACAAGGCGGATGGCATGAATCGATGTCCGAATTGCGCTCGCTTCCTCTACTATCCGGAACAGTTGGTGGAGCGGGAGCGAACAAGTCGTGTCTACGGCGAGGCGCGCAAAACAGGAATCTCGCGCTATACTTCGCCGGAACTGATGATGGTAAACATCAAAGGCACGACTGGCGAAGAAGTCCTGGCCGAGCTCTGTCAGCGCATGTCTGACGAAGCCTTTGTTGAGAATGGCGACCTTTTGTTGGATTTAGCGTTGCAGCGCGAGGCGATCGTAAGTACGGCAGTCGATGGCGGTATGGCCTTTCCGCATGTTCGCGGTGTTGAAGGCGGTGGGCTTTCCATGGCGGTTGGAGTCAGCAAGAAAGGCGTTAAATTCGGTGGGCCAGGGCGTACGTTGACGCGCATCTTTTTTTTCGTGGTTATTCCTACGGCAACCAGTGCGTTCTATCTGAAGTTGATTTCCGGCCTTTCGCGAACTTTCCGGGAAAAGCAGGCCCGCGATTCGTTGCTGCAGGCCAAGACCGATGAGGAGTTGTGGAAGACGCTGATCAAGGAAACAAAGAAGACGTTTAAATAAGCCCGATTTCTTTGGGGGGCTAAAAAGGTCGGCAATGCCGGCCTTTTGCAGTATATACAGCGGATATGGCAACGATATATGATACAGCCGACATTGAGGCGGTGAGGAGACGGAATGCCGTCCAGCCGCATTGCATGAAGCAATTTCGAAACGCCCTGTTCAAGAAGGCACTAGGCTGGGAAAAGGCGTTGGACATTCTTCCCCGACCGGCACGTGAGGATTTTTCTTCCAGTGTGCGATTTGAAAGCTTGGAATTGTTTGAGCGTCACGACTCCGCCGTGGATGGGGCCAGTAAACTGATTTTCCGGACCGATGATGGCAACCTGATAGAAAGCGTCGTGTTGCGCCCCAAGACCGGGCGAACCTCGATTTGTATTTCCTCGCAGGTCGGATGCGCTTGCTATTGCTCATTTTGCGCTACCGGTAAAATGGGCTTTACTCGCGATCTGACGAAAGCGGAAATCCTGGATCAGGTGGCGCAGGCCAACCGCATGGTACGGCCAGAGGGCCGTTCCATCAGAAACGTAGTGTTTATGGGCATGGGCGAGCCGTTGCTGAACATGGAAAATGTCTGCGGTGCGGTGGATTTTCTAAAGGACGTTCCGTTCTTCAACCTCTCCGGATCGCGGATTACCGTTTCCACCGTGGGCATTCCTGATGCCATGGAGCGCTTTTCACAACAGTTCCCTGATGTTCAATTAGCACTCAGTTTGCATAGTGCCCGACAGGAAGTTCGACAGAAGCTGATGCCGCAGGCCCGCAAGTATCCCTTGGATGCGCTGCGTAAATCGCTCCTTGCAGTCTCTCGGAACGGAAAGGTCATGATTGAATATCTCATGCTTGCAGGAATTACCGATCGCGGGGAGGATTTGCTTGCCTTGGAAGACTATTTGCGGGGTATTCCGGTACACATCAACATTATTCCTTTTAACGAGTATTCGGATAACAACCTGAGGGGAACCCCCCGGCAGGAGCGGGAGCGATTTGCCAATCATTTGAAGGCGGCGGGTTTTGACACCACGCTTCGCTATTCGCTTGGATCCGACATTGATGCGGCGTGCGGTCAATTGGTGAAGCACAAGGTTGGAGGTTCTCGTGGGACTGGATAATATCGTACTGGAACTGGCGGTCATCTTTGCTGGCTCGGCTTTACTGGGGACTCTGTTCCTATATCTTCGCCAGCCCATTATACTAGCCTATATTGTACTCGGTGCTCTCATCGGACCGATGGGGTTCAGGTTTCTAGGTTCCGCTGAGCACATCGAACATTTGTCGCATATAGGTATAATTCTGCTTCTGTTTTTACTTGGGCTGAATCTGCATCCGGAAAAACTGCTGTTGCTTTTCAAAAAGACGTCCATCATTACCATAGGAACCAGTTTGGTGTTCCTGCTGTTAGGGATGGCCACGTGTCTCTGTCTTGGGTTCGATTTAATGGATAGCTTCATTGTGGGCGCAGCCATGATGTTTTCCAGCACCATTGTCAGCTTAAAGTTGATACCCACCACCACGTTGCACCAGAAGCATACCGGGGAGATGATGATCAGTGTGTTGCTGTTACAGGATATACTGGCGATCCTGTTGCTGCTATTTCTCGGTGGGGGGGACGGTGGCGGGATGCTCGCCACCATATTCGTAATGCTTAAGCTGGTTGGGTTGGGTTTTGTTTCCTTTTTCGTCGTGAAGTTCATTGTCATGCCGCTTTTTAAGCGGTTTGACGTAATCAAGGAATATTTTTTCCTGGTTTCGCTGGGCTGGTGTCTGCTCATGGCTGAAGTGGCTCATTTATTGGGATTGTCCTATGAAATGGGGGCTTTTATTGCCGGCGTAGCGATCGCGGCCTTTCCCGTAGCTTTGGTTATTTCTGAAAACCTGAAACCCTTGCGGGAATTCTTTTTAATCCTCTTCTTTTTCTCCATCGGGGCAAAATTTGATCTATTCGTCACAAAAAACCTGATGGTTCCGGGGATTGTACTTACGGCCGTGGTTGTTCTAGCAAAACCCATGTTTTTCGGCATGGCCTTCAAGGCTATTCGTGAAGAGGGGAGAATTGCCAGAGAATTGGGAGTTCGCTTAGGTCAGGCCAGTGAGTTTTCGTTGTTGGTAGCATATAGCGCCGAAAATTCGGGTAGGATTTCCGGTGATGCATCGTTTTTGATACAAACAGTGGTTGTTTTTAGCTTTATTGTTTCTACTTATTGGGTTGTATGTAAATATCCAACCCCAATATCTTCAAATAAAACGTTAATGGCGGACTAGGTGTCTGTAATTGTAGTTTAAATTGTTATATTGCGGTTTTTGCTTGGTTTGTTTGGTGTGTTTTCGGCGTATTTTTTATGAAGTTCGTTTTGTGTTGGAATAATACGGTAAATATATCGGTCAAAATCATTTGCTTGTTTTGTTTAGTTTAAAATATTGACAACTCAGGGTGTTGTAAATAGGTTCTGATTGCTTTTGGAGGTAAATTATGGCCAATAATGTTATGGAAGGTGGGCAGGCGATTATTCGCTGCCTAGAAAACGAAGGGGTTGAGTATATCTTTGGGTATTCAGGCGGTGCGGCAATTCCCATATTCGATGCTCTTATCACTACGGAGACAAAGATAAACTTTGTTTTGACCCGGCACGAGCAGGGTGCTGCACATATGGCCGATGGATATGCTCGGGCCACCGGAAAGCCTGCCGTTGTTCTGGTTACCAGCGGACCGGGAGCAACAAATACCTTGACCGGTATCATGACGGCCCATATGGATTCGGTTCCAATGATTGTCCTGACTGGGCAATCCGTTTCTTGGATGCTGGGCAAGGATGCCTTTCAGGAGGCGGATATCTTTGGAATCACCATGCCGGTTATCAAGCATTCCTATCTGATCAAGGATGCCAACAATATTCCGCGGATTATGCGAGAGGCATTCCACATAGCCACGACCGGACGCCCCGGACCGGTTTTGATTGATATTCCCAAGGATGTAAGCGCGGGCCCCTGCACGGCCGACTTGCACGCAGAGATGGATCTGCCTGGCTACAAAATCACTAAAACGGTTGATAAAGACAAGATTCTTGAGATTGCCGAGGCCTTATCAAAATCACGGCGACCGCTTATCCTGGCCGGACATGGCGCCATGATCGCCGGTGCCGACGATGTTCTTAGGAGTTTTGTGGAAAAGGCGCGGATTCCGGTTACCACAACGTTGCTTGGCAAAGGTGTTTTTCCGGAAACACATGATCTTTCACTCGGCATGCTTGGCATGCACGGAACGGCCTATGCGAATAAGGCGGTTTGCGAGTGCGATTTGCTCCTGAACATTGGCTCTCGGTTCGATGACCGGATTCTGGGGCAACCCGCTAAGTTCTGTAAGGATGCCACCATTATCCATATCGATATCGATGCCGCAGAAATCGGCAAGATGATCCAGCCGCAAATCGCCTGTGTATCGGATGCGCGTGTGGCATTGGAGGAGCTGATAAAGCATGTCCCGATTTTGGAAACCAAAGAGTGGCGTAAGCATTTGGATGGTTATAAGGCCAAGTATCCACTGAAATTCAAGCGGCAAGGCAGCTTAAAGATGCAGCACATTATTGACGAATTCTATAAGCTTTCAGAGGGGAAGGCCTGTGTGGCCACCGACGTTGGTCAGCATCAGATGTGGGCGGCGCAGTTCTACAAGAACGATAACCGTTACAATTGGCTCAGTTCAGGCGGTGCGGGGACCATGGGTTTCGGTTTGCCGGCCTGCATTGGAGCGGCATTCGGTCGGCCTAAGGATCTCCATGTCTGCTTTGTTGGAGACGGGGGCTTCCAGATGACGTTCTTTGAGCTCGCGACGGCGGCACTCTACAAGCTTCCGATCAAGATTGTCGTACTCAACAACCACTACCTCGGTATGGTGCGTCAATGGCAGGAATTGTTCTACGAAGACCGTAAAAGTGGTGTTGATCTGGAGGGTAATCCGGATTTCGTTAAACTTGCCGAGTCGTTTGGAATCAAGGGGTTTAACCTAAGACGCCCCGGGGACGTCAAGCGCGTCTTGAAGAACGCACTGGATTATAAAGAGGGGCCGTGCCTGATTAATTGTGAAGTCGAAAAGACCGATAATGTATTCCCCATGATTCCTGCTGGCGCAGCAATCGAGGAAATGCTCATCGAGCCGCCTTCCATCAAGCTGGACAAGCCCATCGGGTCCACGTAGACCGCGTGCAACGCGACCTATATCAAATGGCAAAATCCAACACGGAGTTTAGTTATGCCGAATTCAAATAAATCCATGCATACGTTGAGTGTTTATGTTGCGAACAAGCCGGGTGTTCTGGCCCGAATTGCTCAGGTTTTTTCACGACGCGGTTTCAATATAGAATCGCTGGTGGTATCGCCCGCCGTGGACGGGAACTTTTCCCGGATGACGATCAGTTGCAGCGGTGACCCAGAAGGATTGGATCAAATCATCAAGCAACTGTCTAAGCTGATTGATGTGCTGCACTGCATCGATCATACCTACGACGAGTCGGTCACCAAGGAGATGGGATTGATCAAGCTCGAAGTTGATAGCGATGGCCGCTCCGAAGCGCTTCAAATTGCCGAACACTATGGCTGCAAGACCGTAGATCTGACACCTTCCTCGATGATTCTGCAAGTCGTTGGCAATCCGGACAAAATTGATGCGCTTGAGGAAATGATTGCCAAGTTCAGGATTATCGAATTGGTGCGGACTGGCAAGGTCGTCATGAGCCGCGGAAGCGAAATGACCTAGGTCGGCTTTAGATGATCTCGAATGGAAGGTGTTCCTGACCTACCGCGTCTTTCATTAACTGCACTTGATCGCTGGTGGTATGGTAGCGGTTGTCGATGCCCTTGTTGGTCGGACATCCGACAATATTGATCAGCATATCCATCAGGAATTTGAGGTGTTCTCCGCTATGGGAGGCTAGCGTCAACAGGTCTTGTTGTTCTTCGCTGATTTTGCCCACAAAACCGTGCAACATCATTTCCACGGATGCATTGATCGCAGTAAGCGGTTGCATAAGTTCTTGTGCGACTTCCGAGAGAGAGGTTAGCAGTTCCGAACGAGACATGGTATGCGCCTGGCCGCCGATGGTAGAAGAAAGAGCCGCCAGTTTTTCTTTCGTGTTATCCAGCGTGTCTTCTAGGTTCTCGTTGGCTTGGCCAAGCAGGTTCTTGACCTGAATCCCATCGGTTGTTTCCGCTTTCATCAACTGTTCGAGTTTTTCAAAAACCGATGTCAGCGTGCTTAAACCTTCCGCAAGGGATGTGCTTCCTCTTTCCCCTGAACCTATGCTTTCCACTACAATCTTGCGCCAATCACTGCCAGGAAATCCAGATCCCTGCAAAAGGATTTCAGCCGCTTCGGCACCTTTTTCCTGAATAAAGTGATGTAGGAATTCCTTGTCTTGCTCAATAGCTTCCCGGTGTTCCATGTATTGTGCAGCTGCAGTCTCGAAGCTGAGCTTCTCGTCCATTTCGCGAACGGCCTGAACAATGTTTCGGTCGAGTTCCGGGTTATCCTCACCTGTCATTGCCCGCAGTTTTTCGAGAACGCTTTCTTCAAGAAGAAGGAGGGCTTTTTTCAACTCGACTTTACCTTCCGCGGACTGGAAAGCGGGCTGTTTGTGCAATCCATCGTATGTTCGCCTCAAGCACCCCAGTACGATATCGTTTAGGGATTCCCCTGAAAGGTGATTAACTGATTGTCGTATCGCCACTGACTCCAAGATCATGCGGCCAAATTTATCGGGATCAGATGCTAATTCGCTTAGTTCCTCTCCAATTGTATCGCTATCCGATTCGATATCACCCTTCAGGAATGCCACAATCTGTTCGATGTGAAGGTTGCTGACGTTTTGCGATTCGGACTGCTCGTTTTCTTCATCATCAAGAACCAAAACTCCGCTTCCTCCCATGCGGGCAATCTGCTCCAAGTCTGTTTTGTTGGCAATGGCTTGGTTTTCCTGTACCGCTTCATAGCGTGTGTGGTCCGGTTGGATATGCGCCATACCACTAGTGCCAAGGTTTTTTTGAAAAGCATCAGCATCATTTCCGGAAAGCAATTCGAGCAGCGTTGTGAGCTCATTCAGCGAGATGCCACGAGCTATTTTCAGCCCTGTGATACCAAGACGCCCCAATCGGCGTTCGAGAGACTTTTGCATGGGTCCGGTGGTCTTGGTTGAGTGGCCGTCAATGGTCAACAGCCCGTTGAATGATCCCATGCTTATCTTTTTTCGTCTGATAAATAATTTGTGAAGAGCTTGGAGTGTGGAAACCATAGAGGTCTCGGCTGCGGGATGACTCTTGCTGTACGTGGTGACCAGATTGACAGAGCGCCCAAGTTCATTAAGAGCCTCGGCTAGGACGGGATCCTCAATCGTGCTGTATGCGGTTTGGTTTGCTTTATCCATTTACTTCCCTGAGAGCAACAAACTAAAAGTTGCGTAAAAGGAAGCAAAAAGCGTGCCCATCATGGGGGTTGAATGCAATTACGAGGTTGATTCTGATTCTAGAGATCTTTGTCATATGGGTATAACAGAGCTGAAAAAGAAATAGTTTCTTGAAAGCTTGATAGTCACGATTTCTCAAATCACAGAAATTTTGACGAAGGCATGGGACGTTGCTTAGGTTCTTTCAAGTATAAACGCGGTCCGCGCAGGTATATAAACCATGATCTGGTTTCGTACATTTTCACCGTCATTGTATTCGAAGCTATGATACCACTGATCGGGGTCAACCAAGTCAAAACCACCGAACTCCGGGGCGTCTGTATTGAGTGCCATCCGGTAGCTTCCGGGAGAAACATCGATGGCATAATCCGAGAACGATTGGTTTGGGTGGAAATTAAAGACAAAGAGCAATCCATTGCGCTCGAAAGCAATCATTTTATCGCCATCATGAATCAGGCGGAAGGTAACGGGAACATGTCCAATGATGTTTTTTTCGCGGATCAGGTTAACCATTGCCTGGTCGAAATCAGCAAGGAAATGGAATTTAAGGCCGGGGTCGTCGCGCAGGCTCCATTGTCGTCGTGCGTAATGGTAGGACCAGTTGTTGCCTGCTCGAGGGAAATCAATCCATTCTGGATGCCCGAATTCGTTACCCATGAAATTGAGATAGCCGTGCGCTGCAGCACCAAGTGTTGCCAGACGGGCCATTTTGTGTAGCGCTATTCCGCGATCCACCAGTATGTTATGGGCTTCGAGATGCATGTTGAAATACATCTCCTTATCAATCAGTTCAAAGATGAATGTCTTTCCTCCCACCAAAGCTTGGTCGTGTGATTCCACATAGCTGATCACCTGCTCGTCGGCGCGGTGGCTGGTCAGCTCGTGATAAAGCCAGTACATATCCCAATCTTCATCCGGGATGTCGTTGGCCAGTTTAAACCAGCAATCGGGTGCACCCATGGCCAAACGGTAGTCGAAGCCACATCCACCTTCCTCTTGCGTGGCGCCTAACCCTGGCATGCCTGAAACATCCTCGGCAATGGTAATGGCATCGGGGCGAACGGTGTGGATGAGTTTATTGGAAAGAGCCAGATAGGCTAGGGCATCGAGATCAATAGAACCATCGAAATAGTTTTCGTAGTTTCCGAATCCGGTGCCGAGTCCGCGGTGGTGGTAAAGCATGCTGGTTACACCATCGAACCGGTAGCCATCGAAATTGAACTCATCGAGCCAAAAGCGTGCGTTCGAGAGCAGGAAGTGGAGTACTTCAGGCTTGCTATAGTCGAAGCAACGCGAATCCCACGCTTCATGGTCGCCGCGCTCTCCGTCGTGGAAATACTGGTAGAGGGTGCCGTCGAAACGGGATAGACCTTCCGCTTCGTTCTTTATGGCATGGGAATGGACCAAATCCATGATGACGGCCAATCCGGCTTCGTGGCATGCATCGATGAGTTCCTTCAATTCCTCGGGGGTTCCAAAACGCGATGACGCCGCAAAAAAATTGGAGACGTGATATCCGAACGATCCATAGTAGGGATGCTCCATGATCCCCATGAATTGGACGGTATTGTAGCCCATTTCAACAAGACGCGGCAGTATGTGTTCCTTGTATTCGAGGTAGGAACCGACTTTTGCCTCTTCCTGGGCCATTCCGATGTGGGATTCATAGATGATGGGCGCTTCTATAGGCTTTGCTGGTTGCGGGAATTGCCACTTGTAAGGCTTTTTCGGAGCCCATACCTGGGCACTGAAAACATGTGTTTCCGGATCCTGTGTCGCACGACGGGTGTACGCCGGAAGACGTTCTCCCTCTCCGCCCGGCCAGTAGATTTTCAACCTGTACAGATCTCCGTGTTTCAGGGCATTGGGTGGTAGCTCGATCTCCCACACGCCATTGCCATCGCCATATTGCAATGCATGCTTTTCCAGTTGTTTCCAGTCTGAAAAATCGCCGATGAGATAGATTGCTGTTGCATTGGGAGCCCATTCGCGAAAAATCCATTTTCCTTCGCGGAAGTGCAAGCCGTAGTATTCATGTGCATTGGCGAATTCGTCTAAGCTTATTTTGTTTCCGGTCAGGCGGTCTTCCATGTAGCGGATATGGTCCGCACGATGCTGGAGCTGGTCGCGATACGGGTCCAGCCATGGATCATCGCTAAGTTTGGCGAGCTTGGGGTCTCTCATTAGGGTTCCTTAGTGGAATTTTCAAAAACCTCGTCAACGAGGGGGCGTTTGAGCATTTGTTCGTAGATGTCGATATAGGCTTGTGCGGTCACCTTGTGGTTGAAACGTTCTTTGCTTTCCGCCATGACACGACCGATTTGGGTTCCGCGTGTGTGGAGATCGAGACTGTGGAATTCCATGGCTTGGTCAATCGCCCATTCCAAACCGCCGGCGTCGTAGGTTTCAAACAGGAATCCGTTACCGGTGTTGTTCTGGGTATCCATGTTGCTGACTGAATCGTGCAGGCCACCGGTATCGCGCGCAATCGGAAGAGAGCCATAGATCGCACTGGTCATTTGCGGAAGGCCGCATGGTTCGAAGAGCGAAGGCATCAGCATGAAGTCGGAAGCGGCAAACCCGATGTGCGAAAGCCCCTCCTCGAAATTGCAGACCGCCACGCGGTTGTACAAATCGTGGTTGTAGGCGATATCGTGGAAGATCTGCTGATAGGCGCCGTTGGCCACAAAGACGACCTGCAGTCCACGGCTCCTGTATTTGTCGATAATCTTGTAGAGAATTTCGGCAACGAGCTGGCATCCTTTCTGAACCGGGTCGAGGCGAGAAGGCCAGAAGAGCATCGGGGCGTCGGGATCGATATCCAGTCCGAGCCGCTCCTGCAAATAGACCTTGTTCTTGCATTTGGCGTTGTAGTGGTCGGCAATGCCGTAACGCTCAACGAGATATTGATCGGTGGCGGGGTCAAGCGCAGCATCAGGGGAGTTGAGGATGCCGGATGCGCAACCCGCATGGTACTTGCTCGCGACTTCCCACTGGATGTTGCGCGGCACAAAATCATGTTGGTCGTCGACGATTTCCTTCAAGAAGGTCGGGCTGACCGTGTTGATGAAATGCGAGGAGAATATGCCGCTACAGAGGAAGTCGACGGGATTTCCTTCGCGGGCCTCGAAATAGTTGCCGGAGGGCCATTGGTAAAACAGGTTGCTCCAGAATTCCGCCGCGTCGATTCCCCGGTCCTCGATGTGCGCCAGCGTGGTTTTTACCGTATGGATATTATGGAAGGTAAAGAGGCTGGGGATACCGAGCATGCGCGCTTCGCCGGGAATCAACCCTGTCATCCAGTCGTTGCAGTGGATCAGGTCCGGCTTGACCGTCGGAATGATGTTGTTGATCACCTCGCGCTGGAAGGCGAGGGCAATTTTCAGGTCGGTGTCTTCCGAGTTACTGTAGACCCGGTCCTGATAGTAGAAAATGCGATCTTCAGCCAGATGAATTCGATCATCGGGGAGTTTGCTTTTGTAAATCAACAATTCGTTATCAATGAATCCACCGATATCCACATGGAACATCTTGCGATAGTGGGGAAGGGCCACGTGGACATCCGCGCCGAGATCGTAGAGAGCGGAAACCAGTGAGGCCGACACATCGGCTAAACCGCCCGCTTTGGCGGATAATTTGTTGGTCATGTTGCCCATGCCCTGGGGCAGGTAGGTGATCTCCGGCGTTACGATAAGAATGCGTGGGTTTTTTTGTTCCTTCTTTTCCTTTGTGGCCATGGAGTTCCCCTAATTATTGAATGATGAAATCAGCAGACCTCGTGGTTTACAAGCTTTTCCTCATTCATTTAGCCGGTGAATGACTCGGTACAGTTCCGTGACGCCCCATGCCTGGGCTCCGCAGCCGCGCTGAATGTGCGGAGTGTTACCATCGATCACCTCCGGGACTTGGCGCAGGCATCCGTGGTTGATGACATCCGAGGCACTGCCAAGGATGGCGAGCGCGGTTTCCCGTGCGCTGTTTCCATAGACCATGACCAACGCTTCGGCATAGGAAGGGAAGGGCCAAGTCCAAGCGGTGCCATTGTGGTAGGCGGGCTTGCGGCGGGAGTCCTCGTCGCCGTTATAATGTCCCCAGTAGGGATTGGCCGGGTTGTTGAGCAGGTGGCCATCACTGTATACCGGAGCCGGGCGCAGCACCGGTCGGTCGGCCAGACTACGGATACCCCCTGGGATGAGCAGTTGTTCGCAGGCCTCGACAACGCATTTGCATAAGGCCGGATCCTTTAGCGCCCCCAGCGTGACCGCCAGCAACTGGTTCGAGCGCAACGCATCGTCTACTTCCGCATCGTGCGCAGATGTTCCCGGCGTGGCAGCAAGGCAGTCGGCCAAATAGGTAAAGTCGCCGGCTTCGATGATAAATCGCTCGCGGATCGATTGTTCCACCTGTTGTGCAAGTTTGGACCATTTTTCGTCTTTTTCGATCCGGTGTAGCATATCAAGAGCATAGTGCCACAGGGCCTGGATTTCGATGGGGTAGCCTTGGCGAGGCGTACCCGCGGGATAGTTGGTATCCATCCAGGTGTAGTGCGAAGGGCTGTAGACCAGTCCGCTTTCCTGATCGAAAGCAATTCCATTTTCAGTGCCCTTCATCAGTCCGTCCGCAAGTGAAACCAAGACCTGCTTGAGAGTGCGCTTACCGCACTTTGCTTTGAGCAGATTGTTATGGCCCTGCGCCTCCATCAATTCATCGCATGCCACGAAGAACCAGAGAGGGGCATCCGAGGTCTCGCGGTTGTTGTCGTCGTTTCCGCGAATCATGTTGGGGATGGTGCCGCCTTTCTCGAACTTTGCAAATTGGAGCAGGATGTTTTTCGATTCCTCCAGCATGCCGGCGGCAATGATGCCGCGCAGGCATATCAGCGTATCGCGACCCCAGTCGAGGAACCAGGGGTAGCCGGCGATCACAGTCTGGAACTCATCGCGCTTGACGATGAATTGTTTCATGGCGATCCGCATGGCATCCGCAAGAGAGCACTCGCTGGATTCCACCTCCAGCGACGGTTCCGCAAAGGACGCGTCGCCATTGATTGCGGCAATTAA
>JBNKSB010000242.1:0-2452 GCA_050297095.1 Pontiella sp.
ACCGAGAAGTTGGTGGGCATATCCCAGGCCTGATTGACGAAGTTGGGATAGAACCAGATGCTCAGGATGTAGCGGCCCAGCGACTCCCCGGTCGAACGGTCGATCAGGTCCACATCGACGGCGGGCGCGTTGCGCGCGCCCATGGTGCCGCTGACCTCGCGCAGCTCGCCCACGTATAGCCGGGAACCGTAGCCTTCGTACTGGGGATAACCCCGGCGTTGCGCTTCGGGAATGCCGGCCAGCGACTGCGGCTGGGACGAATTCAGCAGATAGTGGTTCACCTTAATGTCGAAAGGCAGGGTTTCCTGCCGGATCATCGCGCCGTCCTTGAGCATTTTCTGGGGTATAACCGTTACGATGTTGCGGTCGGGATTGGAAGTTTCGGTGAAGGCCAGCTCCAGCTGTTGCGAGCGATCGAGATAGTTGGCCGTTTCACCCTCCTTGAGCGTCATCGTGGCCTCGACCGCAAACTGGGCCGTGATGAACTCGCCGACCAGCAGGAACAGGATACCGCCGTGCAGCAACACCATGCCGGCACGTTGGCGGTAGAGCAGCTGGCAGCCGGCAAACAGCACCAGTGCCGCCAATGTGCCGCGACCCAGGCGGAAGAACACCCGCCAGAACGCATCGTTCTGCGTGGCGGCCACCGAAGAAGTGCCCCATCCGAACATGACACCCATCACCACGAGAATGCCCAGCAACAGCACGAGAACTCCGCCCCACCTGCGCCCGCCCTTGGCCAGCACCTTGAAGTTGGAGGAGTGGACCACCAGCAGATTGATCGTCAGCAGGAAACCAATCAGGAACCCGCCGGGAAACGGGAGCCAAATGTTGCGGGGGATGTCCCAGCTACGCGGGAAAAACACAAAGAGATCGATCTGGGCGATGTAGCAGCGGAAATACTGTTCCATCACCGCCCAGATGTCCTTGTCGATCTGGGCGAGCGTGCCGGCGAGGACCAGCACCATGCTGAGCGCCAGCAAAACGACGGTCAGCTTGAGGGAAAGAAAGAAGTTGATGATTTTTTTCATGGGCGAGACCAATCCACAGACCAACACGGACATACACGGGGGGCTGCCGCTCCACCGTATTGTGCCGCAGCTATTGGATTTTGATTCCTTCGATAAATTTACGGATATCAGCGGCGTGGGCCTTCAGTTCTTCAACCGATCCCTTGGCCGTGAAATACCAGTAGTTCGGTGCGAGGTCGACGATCGCGGCAACGATGCCCTTGCCACCTTCTTCATTGTAGATTTCGATATAAATGACAGCGTGTCCATCGACATCGAAGGTTTCTACATCCTTGGCAATCTCCTCGGCGGAAGCCGCCGGCAAGCCGACCTGCCCGCGCCAACGGTTGACATTGCTGGGCACATCGCCCATTGACAGGGAAATCAGGTAGAAGTCGATGGAGGTTCCTTCGATGGCGTAGCTGGCCATGCGCATGCCGGACGCGTCGTTTTCGCTCCATCCTTCAGGAAGCTCGGCTTCGAAGGCACTTTGCTTCTGGCTTTTCATCATATTGGCATGGGCCTGCACAACCGCGGCATTGTCGGCATCGGAGCCGCCCATGCCCATTTGTTGTTGCATCGGGGCAGCAGGTTCCTCGGCTTTCGGGACCTCATAGGAAGTGGGTTCCTCCCGGGAACAGGCGGAAAGAAAAATCATAAGCGAAGAGGCAATAATCATCTGTTTCATGGGCAATTCCTGTCTTTTACAATTTGACGCATACTCTAGGATCCGAGGCCTTCAATGTCGACTAATATGATCCTTAATATCTGGTAAGATCCACATGATGGCCTTGACCGAGATAGTCGGGAACCGCATATTCAAACCATGGATAAATCAAGCAGTTCAACCCGATCCCGTAGTCCGCTAGGTATTGCTCTACCGCTCGCTTCAGTCATTCTTCTTTCGGTCGCTATAGCCATCCTGCGGCGCATTTGTTATAGTAATTCTATGGTTTTTGTCACGTTTTCAGCAAGCGCCCAACTCGTCCACAAATTTAGGATATCAATGTCTATTTTGAATTCCGTATGAGTAGACTCGAAAAACGGCAACCGGAGCAAACACCTCGCAACCCTGAATTCAGGCTGTTTCTTTACTTAACTGCATGTGTCACAACCTTTAAACATAGGCCATATCAACCGGCAGCCGAATCCGCCGATGGCATCTGGTGAATTCCATGCGTTTTATAGAAACCCAGTACGTCGGAAAGCTTGGTTTTTTCCAACTCGCGATGGATTGACTCCCGGGTTTTCACCCAGAAATCATGCGTCGGGCAGCCGCAATCATGATTGCAGTAATCCGACCCCAAAAGACAGGGGGAAAGGACTTCCTCACCATCCAGGGCAACGCTGATTTCCCACAGACTGATCATCCGGGCAGGCCGGGCCAGCCACACGCCGCCCTGGCTCCCGCGCTTGGATTTAATAATACCGGAATCGTTCAA
>JBNKSB010000243.1:0-6434 GCA_050297095.1 Pontiella sp.
ATATTCACCTCGAATAGGAATTTCCATAGATTAAGCGGATCGGGCTTCCTTGTGGAGTTTCTGGACTAGTTGAAGATCCTTGTAGGGAGCGCGGCGGCGGTGGTAAAGGGCGTCGATCTTTTCTTCCAGATTTGCCCAGTCCTCGACGGTGGGCGGGGTGTCATAGTCCCACAATTCCTCGTCTGAACGTTTGAACTGCCACTTGACCTTCCCATGTCCTGGAAACTTGACGCGAACCTTGCGTTTGATGCCGCCTTCAAGTTTTTCGACCCATTCAATATCTCGCTTCACGGAACAATACCATTTCCTTTTACTGGAGGGTTTTGCGGTCCCTTCCTTTCGTGGGGGAACACCATCTATTTGGTATGGAACCAGCGACTGGCCGTGCCGGCAATCAGACAGACTCCGGCAATGATGATGCCAATCATTGGAACAAGTATGCGCTGCTGGCGAACGGTAACATCGATTTCTGCCTGCTTGCTGAGCATGAAAAACAGTACGCCCGAGACAACAAGAGAAATAATCGCTACCCACCAGAGTAGAGCATTAGGATTAAAAGGACCTTTATTCGATTTCATAGAATCTATGAGATTGCGGCAAAATGAACCGTCGAATCAAGGCTAAAGGTGTAAGATGTTCTCCGTATTTACCCACCCCGTTTTTCCGTCGTATTCCACTTCCGCCCATCCATTGGGAGCCGAACTGCGCAACCGGACCAGTGCTCCCTGCGGTATCCTGTAGTAGGGAGTTCCTCCTTCCACCGGCCCGTAAAGCGCAGTGGTTCCGGATTTTATCACGACCGCTTCCGGATTGGTTTGGAGATCCCGCCACTGCCCCCAACCTCCTGCCGCCAGCAGCATCAGCACTCCTGGAACCACGCAAAGCCTAAGCAGGATCGAGCGCCCCCGTTGACTGAGCAGGAATATGATTAGCAAAACAGATGCGAGCAGATAGTTGGCGATGGCAACCCAAATCCATTCGCGGAGCGATAGAGAAGTGAAAAAGCGTTTGATGAACGACGGGGCGGGTTCGATGGCTCCCGCGGCATTGAGTGCAAAATGGAGATTGGCCCGTATGTCCGGATCTCGCGGAGCCTGATACCACGCCTTGCGGTAATGCCATACCGCTTGCGGCAGGTTTGAGTTTTTGAAGAGGGCATTGCCTAGGTTGTAGTGGACTTCAACATTGTCGACCCCGTTGCTCAGCATGGTTCCGTAGAGTTTTGCGGCGTTGGCGTAGTTTCCATTATCGTATTCGGCCTTTGCTTTCTGAAAGGCATCGTCGTCGATGGCGAGTCCGTTGAGGCATCCGGAAAATACCAAGCTCAGGATGATGAACAGGTGCTTCATAACTTCATCCTTTCACACTGCTTGAGCGTTGCCGTCAACTGGCGCAGCAGGGTTTGCATTTCGGTCTGTTCGTTGTCCTCGTCGCTCCGGACACCGTAGCGCCGTTGTTCAATGGTATTGAAGAGCTGTTCAATGGCACCGGTTTCATCGGGGATCTGTTTGCGTACGGTCTGTAGGGTAACCTGGCCAGGCGAGAGATTGAGGCGATGGCCGAAATATTCCGCCATCGCGTTCCACATGGCGCTGTAGAAGGCGGTGGTGTCGCTGCGCTTCAAGGCTTGCTCGGCCAGCTGGATGTTTTGCCGCGCGACCTTGGGAGCCTTTTGACGGCGTGCCAGTGCCACATCGGTTGCCAGTCGCTTGCGGCGTCCGGTTGCAATACCTGTCACCGCGGCCAGCAGAGCCGGCACGATCAACGCTCCTCGGAAGAGGGGAGAGCTCAGGATCGAGGATTCGCCAGTGGTATGCCATTTGTCGGGTTGGGCCTTGAGATAGGCAATGTCGTGCCCGAGCACCTTGGTTTCCTTTCGGTTGGCGGAGGGTAGGGACGTCATGACCTGGGCCGCCTGATGCGGAGCGGGTTCGACCGTAATGGGGAAAGGACCTCTGGTGATGGTGCGGAAGTCAGCTGTTTGGGTGTTGAAGTAAGAAAATGCAATGGGGGGAATGGCCGTGACCGTATCCGACGTGGGAATAACAACTTGTTCAAAGCAGACTTCTCCAGGGGTGTCGGTTGGAACCGTGCGGACATCGTAGAGCTTGATACCGGGTTGCTCCTCTATGCTTGGCGGCGTGATCTTTTCCAGATTGCCATTGCCGGAAAGGTGCATTTTTACGGTAACGGGTTCTCCTGCCATGATCTCGGTAGGACTGACATCAACATCGAATCCGAGTACGCCAACGCCGCCGGTAAAGGACGCTGGCCGGCCTTCCATGGGGATGGGCTTTACCTGGATGTCCAGCGGGTTGCAGTCGAGGATGAGCGGCCGGACTTCCTGTCGCCCGAAAAAATCACCAAAAAACGGGTCATCGAAGCCATACGGCCGGCGCTTCTGTCGAGGGATGACCAAGTTGATCTGGACTTCGGGGCTGAAGGTGAAAGTACCGGCGGTCACTGCCTTCCCCGTTGCACGGAAGGTATAGACCGTAAAGATGGAGCCATTGAGTTCTTCCTGTGTGGTCCGCCCTATTTGTTGCCAGTCCAGTTCGCCGTCCAGCCCGCTTTCCGGCAATCCGCCTTGAATTCCAAACCGCTCGTCGATTCGCTTGTCGCTGCGGACATAGATTTTTAGATCAAGCTGAAAGGGCTCGTTGACATAGACGTCCTCGCGGTCGGTGGAGATTCGGGAAAACATGATTTCCGATAGTTTTTGGGATTGGGGGTCGTCCTTGGCTGTGATCACGCGCAGTTTGGTTGAAAGCGTTTTTTCACCGCCCTTGAATTTTATTTGAACCGGTCCAATCGTGTAGTCCCCCACCTTGGTTGGTGTAACGAGGTAGGTGTGGGTGACGCTGGAAGAGGATTTTCCATTAACGAGGCTATATTGGGTTTGTGGACCTTGGTAGTCGATTTTAAGGCCGTCAATATTCGGAATTTGGGCAACATCCCCCTTGGTGTTGAGAAACTGGATTTTCAGCACAGCGCGGTCCATCAGGCTGATGAGCGATGGCTCGACTGTCATCCGCACATCCGCTGCGAGCACGCTTAGCGTACTGGCGAATATCAAACAGAGGATCAGGAGTGTCGAATATCGAGTGTTCCTTGTCCGTGATCTTGTTTCTATGCCTTCAACATTCATCATTTCTATTCTTCAATCGGGTTCCCTACCAATCCTTGTCGACCTTGACCGGTGCGCCCATTACGGGATGCATGAGCATGCGTTTATTTTTTTCGTCCTGTTTCATGGCGTCGAGCAATTGTTGTGCTTCATCCTTCGTCATCTCTTCGGCTCGTTGGGGTTGGGCCTGTTGTTCCTGCTGTTGATCCTGGTTTTGCGGATTGTCAGGATTCTGTTCCTGTTGTTGATCCTGCTTCTGCTGATCTTGCTGATTGTTCTGTTGGTCTTGGTTCTGCTGGTCCTGATTATTTTGGTCCTGGTCCTGGTCCTGCTTTTGCTGGTCTTGGTCCTGCTTATTTTGGTCCTGGTCCTGCTTTTGCTGGTCTTGGTCCTGATTATTTTGGTCCTGATCCTGCTTTTGCTGGTCTTGGTTTTGTTGATCCTGCTTTTGCTGCTGCTTGATTAGTTCCATGAGCTGCTGCAGTTTTTTGTCCTCGGGATAGACGGAAAGCCCTTTGGCGACCAGGTTGCTTGCGGTTGTGGTCTCGCCGTGAATATAGAGACTGGCACCTGGATGGAAATAGGTGTCATCAACCTCGGGCAGATCCGCCCAGGTCGCACCGGCCATGCCGGCCAGAATCAGAATGGTTGCGATCGGTTTCATTTTACAATGTTCAGATTGGACAGTTTCTTAATAATCTCTAGGACTTCCTGGTTTTTCTTGATGGTCTCATCGTATGTTTTCTTTAGATCCGGCTTGATGTCGAATGCATATTTCCTTTCGTCGCTTTCCTTGGTCAATCGCTGCGCCGCCAGCATGTACTGGTATTCGTCGATCTGTTGCAACGCAATTTGAAGGTCCTGCTCGGCCTCGTTCACCGCGCGCTTCAGCATCGCCAGCCGTTCGTTGACCTGTGGCAGGTACTGCTTCGATTGCGCATGGTTTGGATCAATGTCCGTGAGAATGTGTTCAAACTGCTTCTTCGCTTTGCGGTATTTGTCTTGGGCATCCTTGGCCTTGAATTGCGACAGGAGTGATTCGGCCTGGTCGTAGTTCCACTTGCCAAGGTTGAACTCCATCTTTAGCCGAAGCTGTCGGGCACGTTCATAGTTTTGTTTGGCGGCCAGGTCTTCGGGGTTGAGCAGGATTGCCTTTTCAAACATATCGGAAGCCTGGAACGCGCATTCGATAGCAAGGCCGATTTGTTCGTTTCCGGTCATTTGGGTTGTCCGGGCCAGCAAGGCATCGCCACGATTGAAATAGGCCTGCGCCTGCAAATCCAGATCAGTGGTATGCAACGCCTCGTTGTAGCATTCCTCCGCCTTCTCGAATTCGCCAAGCCGGTAATAGGCGTTGCCGAGGTTGTAGTTGCCGATGTCCGGGAACTCGAGTACGGTCTTTTCGAGCAAGGCGACGGCATTGGTGTAATTACCGGCCTTGTAGGATTTTAGGCCCTTGCGAATCGCCGATCTCGGTGTTTCCTCGGCATGGCCTGAACATGCAGTAACCAGCCACAGAGCAACATAGAGTGGAACGGATTTTCCTGTTATGAATCTATGTTTATCAATATTCATCCAAGGCTTCCTTTCACAGTCGGACGAATGGTGGACTCGATGACGAGAAGCAGCAGGGCGCAAGCGACAAACCATTGGAAGCGTTCGGTCCAGATTTTGGACATGCGTTCCTCGCGTTCTTCGCGTTGCAGCTGTGCGATTCCCTCTTCGTATACACGCTCCAGACCAAAGTCGCCGGATGCGGAACGGACGTAGAATCCACCGGTTTCCATGGCGATCCGTTCGAGCATGCCCTCGTGGAGCGCACTCTTTACAACGTTGCCCGCTTGGTCCTTTACAAATCCGTCTGAGGTCTGGATCAGCTCGCCCGCCTTCGTGCCGACGCCGATCGTGAATACACGTATGCCTTGTTTCTTCAGCCGCGGCAGCAGCGACTCTGTCCGGTCGGAGTGATCCTCGCCGTCGGAGATGAGAATGATGACCTTGTCCGAAGCACTTTCCTCCGACTTCTCAAAGCTGTCGATTGCGGTATCGAGTGCATTGTAGAAATCGGTGCCTCCCAACGGGACGATACCCGCATAGACATCGTCGAGCATCATCATGAAAGCGGCATAATCGACGGTGGCCGGACATTGCAGAAACGCGTCTCCCGCAAAGGCCACGAGCCCGATGCGGTCGCCGCGCAGTTCCTTGAGTAGGTCTCGGATCCCCCACTTGGCCTGTTGCAGGCGACTGGGCTTGATGTCCTGGGCCAGCATGCTCTTCGAGGTGTCCAAAGCCACGATAATGCTCAGGCCGCGTTGCTGGACTTTCTCCCACTTGAAGCCCCATTGCGGGCGGGCCAATGCGATAATCGCGCATGCCAGAACCAGGATGCGCAGCAGGTTTTTCAGGCGCAGTCGCTTGGGGGAAAAGCCGGACAACATGGTCGGCCACAGGCCCTGTTCCGCAATCCGCTCCAGCAATTTAGATCGCCGCCGAATCAGCAAAGCCGTCAGGGACAACAGCGGGATCAGGGCCAACAGCCACAGTAGCGTATCTGGATTATTCCATTTCATGTTTACGGCAATCTTCCCCATTTCGTTAATGCCAGGATCTGTTCCATGCCCAACAGCACAATGCCGGCGATAATCCAACCCATCGCGGTTTCCTCGAAGCGGGTGTAGCTCTCCACTTCGATTTCGGTTTTTTCCAGTTGGTCGATTTGCGTATAGACGGCGTCAAGCGTCTTTAGGTCGCGCGCGCGGTAGAATTGCGCACCCGTTGTGTTTGCGATTTTCCTCAGGGTGGTTTCGTCCACTTCGTTTCGCTGCAGCATGAACCCCGTGCCCGCGCCGCCGGCTCCAATGGTATAGATTTTGATTCCCAATGCGGCGGCGGCGCTGGCCGCGTTTTCTGGAGACAGGGTGCCCCAATTGTTGGCGCCGTCTGTCAAAAGGATGATGATCTTGCTCTTGGCCTCGCTGTCGCGCAGGCGGTTAACGGCTGAGGCCATGCCGTCACCGATCGCAGTGCGACGGCCGTCCAGCATGCGGGTATGCAAACCGTCCATACGTTTCACCAGCCAGCCGTGGTCCAGCGTCAGCGGTGCAACGGCGTAGGGCAGGGAGGCAAAGCCGACCATGCCGATGCGGTCGTTCGGCCGTTTTTCAAGGAAACGCGTGATGACATCCTTTGATGCCTCGAGACGACTGATACGCTGGTTGTATTCAACGAAGTCGCGCGAATCCATCGATTCCGAAAGGTCCAGCAGGAGAATGATGTCGACCGCCTCCGTGCGCACACGGCTGTC
>JBNKSB010000244.1:0-5445 GCA_050297095.1 Pontiella sp.
CAACCTACTCCATACCCGTTTTTCTGCAAGATTTATTACATCTTTGTAGGTAAACTGTCTCCCAGGGTCATTCAACACCCCATAAATGGGGTGCTTGGTGACATTTGTAACCAATTCGGAGGATTAATTGAATGGATACAGCTAGTTAGGATCAGGCTGCCGTATGAATAACAACGTGCTACAAGGTAGGGGTATTCTTTTCCTCGTTTCGAATTTGTTCCTGGACAGCGGTCAAGTAATTAAGCCAGCAAGCCTTTATCCAGTGCCCAATCGATCATGTTATCAAAAGCTTCTTCCCACCATTCCGTATCATGTTCGCCCTCTGGATCCATTAGCCTCTGGATTCCCCAGCAAGAGTGTCCTTGCTCATAATGAGCGAGCATTTGCGTGTACCTCTCTTCATCGAGAATCGTTCCGCTGCATTTGATTGTTTCGTTTGTGAAGTTTTCAATGGTGGTTTGTTTTTCGATGATCTCGATGTCGTTGTCTTTTACTGGAAATATTCCAAGTCCATCAGCTTTGAAGTAGTACCAATCTCCTGAGACAACAAATTTAGCCTCAAGTACATTGTGCATTTTATCCATTGGCCGGACTCTATAAACTTCTCCAGGAATCAGTTTTATTTGTGGTGTGTTTCCGTTCCAGTTTGTGTGCGTTGCTCCCGGACAATCTGGAAATTTCCATGTACTGAATTCAATCGATTTGCATTTGTGGTGATGGACGTAGGTATTGTTCCTTTTCGTTTCTATGGTTCCACTCATGCATGCGTCGGTGTAGGGGATGGTATCTCTATCTGGGTCGGGGATTTCTTCGGTGAAGGTTTCGTCGGTATAGTCGTATATGTACCCATCTGCATGTTTGAGAAACCTGTATTCTGTCTTTCCATTCCGGTCTTCCGTAATGCAGAGAAAATAAACGGGAACTTCGAAACCATCTCTATTTAATCCCTTGACCTTAACTGCAGTTGATCCTTTCGGCCGTCCGGCTTTCTTTTTCTTACGGCAATCCATCAGCCGAACCATTTTGACACCAGTGCCGCTAGTGCCGTCTCTGTGTTCGAGTGTTTCCCGTTTGATCCGGTCGCTGATTGCCTGCTTCGAAACTCCTAAGATCAATGCAGCAACCTTCGAAGGTATCCAGTCGTTTTCGTAGATCGCATCTGGAAAACTGTTCCAGTAATCATTGTTTGTTAGATAAACTATATTGCTCTCGCAACCGTAAGAACGTGCAACTATGTGGGGGTACTTTTTTCCTCGTTTGGACTTTGTGCCAGGGAAGCGGTCAAGGGATTTGTCGTTGAGCCTTTGTTTCATAGTGTTTTCCTTTTCTCTCGGCCAACGGGCCGCATTGCTTTCATTCGTTTCGTAAAAAGGGCGCAGCATCTTTTTTCGAAATGGAATGAAGAAACACGATCAAGGTTCTTGGGTTCTGTCACAGAGTGGAGACGTAGGGAATCGGCAAAAAGTTGAGCTCTTCGAGCTAGGCCGTAGGCCGTCCAGTTTTTGACTATTCCTGGAGTACTACTCTTGACTGGTTCCAAGGTTCATGGTCGACAAAGAGAGCGAAGCGTCAAATCCCTTGACCTCATTCCAGGCGAAGCCTGCTGCACGAATGAAATGAGCCTATGCGAATTGAGAGCGATAGGGAGCATTTCGCGCAACTATGGAAAACAACGGGTCTGCAGCTTTATGGATCGGTTAAGACCCTTGTGGTCGTTCGAGGAATGAAGTGTGGAGCGGTTGTTAGTAATACTTGCCAAAAAAAGAAAAAAGAAAATAGAGTATAAAAAGAAATATTCTGCAACTTTGTGGGAATGGAAAAACTTACCCCAGAAAACCGAGAATTGCTTGAGCGCATAATAGAATACCTTCCCGTTTTCCGTCAGGTTATTGAAAAGGAATCAATGATGGAGTGTTCAGGAAATAAAGAAGGCGCAGTTCAGTCGTATCGAACAGTTGGGGAGTGAGCTTTGGGCGGTTGTTTGGGAGATAGAAACCGCAACCAATGGGAAAGCTTTCCACAATACCTAATAAAATCAGGCGTTTGTTTGCGTCCCCCCATCTCCACCAGCCTTCGCCAAGGCTTCGGCTGGCAAGCCGGGGAATTGGCGAAGGCTGCCCGCCAAAGCTCGTAGAGCGACGGAGGGCTTCTTTATTCGGACCAAGGCTTCGGCTGGCAAGCCGAAGCCTTGGCGAAGGCTGCCCGCCATCTTGTCCGCCGAAGTCCAACGAAGGCGGAAGCCATGAGAGAAGGCCGGTTTTTATCGGCAGCATATTCTCACCACTTGTCTTAATCTTAAAGAACATGTAATAATTGCAGCATGCATTTTGTGTATCTGTTGCGAAGCGAGATTTATCCCGAGCAAATCTACACCGGGTTAACATCCAATGTGCGGATGCGCCTAAAAAAGCACAACGAAGGAGGTTGCCCGCATACCTCCAAATACAAGCCATGGAAATTGGTCACGTACATAGCTTTTTCAAGCCGTGACCAAGCCGCCGAATTCGAGCGCTATCTTAAATCCGGATCGGGCCGTGCCTTTGCAAATAAACGCCTTTGGTGATCTCGGCTTAGTGCACCACCCGCGAAAAGCAGATCAAGCGATGGTCAAAGGCCAAAAAACGCGCCTTGATTGATGGCGACCGGCAAGCGCTCCATGCACTCGCCAAGCGTTACAATCTCCCTGAATCCCATTCGGGGGTTTGGTCGGCGAGTTTTTTTGCTGGAGGGTGATCGGAGATCAACGCCTCCGCTACCGCTCGTCTCCATTCACGAAGAGAGGCCAGTTCTGCCGGAATCAGAGTGGTGGAAGGAGCTCGCTTATCTGAACACGGTAAAAACGGGAAGGATCAGAAAGAGAAACCGGCACTGAATGCTCCGTATCATTTCCGGAAAACAGACTGCCTTCATTATGCCAATCCGGGTTCGTTAGGCTCGTTGTATACTGAACCTGATACTTCTTAAAGAAAAGGGTCTGGAAACGAATTTCATACACTCCCGGGGACATTTGCTCCAGTCGTGCGGTAAAAAACGAGTTCGCATCAAATTGATCTGTTCCGGCGATCTGTTCCGAGAGATCATCTACGCCATCGTTATCATCATCCAAGTCAAAAGCATCCGGCACCTGATCCTGATCCGTATCCGGCAGCAAAGTCACCTCATCCACACGGTTATCGTCAGGCGTTGGCTCCAGTGTATTCGGCAGCGAGACCTCCACCGTATTGGTGATCGCAGTAACATTATTCGAAGCGAACTGAAGCGTCAAAAAGGCCTGCGCTGTACCATTCGCCGGCACAGCCGGAAGCGTTATGATCAGCGTATTATTCGTCAGCGTATACAGCGGAATCGAGCTAGATAGAACCGATTCAATGGGGGTTGAAAGCGTACTCGTAATGTTGACATCGGCAAGCGCCAGATTGGACCGGTTCGTCACATCCACCGTATAAAAAATCTCATCAGAGGTTTGAAGCACCTCGGGGGACGCCGTACACCCCACCGCCAAATCAGTAAACAGAGCGGGATTCAGCTCATAGGCCCCCAGGTCAATCGCAGGTCCCAATACTCGCGGCTCACCGGCAAGATCCGTGTAAACCGTATTCACGCCATTCGTTCCGGCATCCTCAACCACACTATTCAACATCAACCGAAAATCGCCGCCGGTTACGGGAGCCAACGCCGGGTCGATGCCGGAAATAAAATTCGGATCTGCATCCAGATTATGACCGAGATCGGTGCCAACATCCGCGTTCCAGTTGGTGCTGCCACCTGAGTTTTCAACCAGGCTGTATCCCACCAGAACGGCTGCACCCACATCGTTGGTGATGCTGCTTGCCGGAACGTCGGTTTGTCCCCCAACCTCATTCTGATAAAAAATACAGTTATACACCGTCGACGTATTGTTCCCGAGGGCATGCAACCCGCCGGCCCCTGAACTCGCCGCATTTCCGGAGAACGTGCAGTTTATAAATGAGCTAACTCCATCTTTCATCCAGATGGTTGAGCTCGAAGTTGCACGATTCCCGGAAATCAGGGTATTCACTGCACTCAAGCTATGATCCCCCCCCTGATGAAACAGAGCAGAGCCGTTCCTGCCCTGGTTTCCTTTAATCACGCTGTTTTGAATCGTAACGCTCCCGTTTTCACTGAACAGGCCGGAACAGTTTTTCCCAAAATTTCCCGTTACGCGACAGCTTTTATAGGATGCATCGGCATAATTGACGCTGGCCGCCCCGCCGCGCGCGGCCCGGTTGGCCACCAGCACACAGTTCGTCAACATCAGCGCAGAACCGTGATCATGCCGGAACCCGCCGCCATCATAAGCCGCCCAGTTTCCGCTGAACGTCACCGTATCCAAAACAGCCGCCGCTTGATTGACCAGCAATCCTGCGCCAGAATCATCCAGGTCTCTATTTGCCCTCCCTGCCGTGATCGTCACCCCGGAGAGCGTCGTGGTTTTCCCTGCTGCCTGGGTCAACTGCACCACATGATAGCTATTGATTCCATTCAGAGCCGACTGGGGGTCCACCTCCACCACTCCAAATGAATTCGTTACGTCATTCTGATCAATATCACCGCTCAGCACCGTGATTGCGTTGTTTGTTTCTGGCAGTGAACCAGACCATCCGCCGGAAATGTCAACTCCCGCTGGAATCACAAAAGAAGCCGTCCGGTCATCATTCGTTACCGCCGCACCCTCATCCGGATAATAGACGCCACCAGCCACCTTAATCGTATCGAAGGGGATCGCAACCGCCAGCGCATCCTGTAAATACGGAAACGCATTCGTCCACGACGAACCATCACCTGCAACGGACTCCGCGTTCACGTAATACGTCTGCGGCGCCACGCCCCACACCGACATCGAAAAGCCGACCACTCCCATCACCATTAACCGTACTGTCTTTATCATATGCCTTCTACCCCTATAAAATGCGATCAAGCTGCGCATGGAAGGCCATTTTTATGCAGTTTGACAATATAAAACAACGCATATTAATGCATTGCGAAATAAGTGTCAAAAATATGGGCTGTTGGCGAGAAGGACAGGCACAGTTAAAGCATGATTATTTCGATCCTGTATATCATCGCAGAACACGCCCCTTCACCCGCCGACTCGGAGCAGCATGTTTCGTTTATTCTGAAAGTCCGTTTACTTCTGCCTGAGCGCGGCCGCCAGGGCGTCGCCGTCGGCCGGTTCGGTGGTATATCGTACCGTCCGTAGATCGACCAGGGTGGTATTTTGTGAGTGGAAAAGTGGATCGGCCGCGATCCGGTCAAAGATGGTGATCATTGCAGCCAGGAAAACGAAATTCACGATGCCGCATAATTGAACCATCAGTTAAAGCGATTATCACCAATTAAGTTGCCGCGTAGATGCTATGTGGGGGTTGTCATCCAAAATATAATCCTTAGATCACCAAAAAAAAGGAGACATATGATGAACAA
>JBNKSB010000245.1:0-5077 GCA_050297095.1 Pontiella sp.
GGACGCTGCGCTCAAGGGCATTGCCAAGGATTTTCGTTGGAAGGATGTGGTGGAGTGCAACGAGCTGTTTGCCCGCCATGGCGTGACGACCGCGCACTACTATATGTTCGGCGGCCCCGGCGAAACCCCGGAAACCGTCAAGGAAGGCATCGCAAACATCAAGGCCCTGAAGCACACGGCCAACTTTATGTTCATGGGCATCCGCATTCTTCCGAATACCGCGCTGATGCGTCTGGCCGAGCGCGAAGGGCTTTTGGATGCCTCCCATGACATTCTGGAGCCGGTTTATTATTTTTCACCCCACATCGACCGCGACTGGTTGCACACGACCCTTGAGGAGGGCTTTTCCGATCGCATCAACTGCGTCTTTCCCCCCGATGCGCTCGACGACAAGTTGCACTTTCTGCACAAGATGGGCTTCAGTGGATCGGCCTACGAGATGTTGATTAACAGCGGGAAATAAAGCATGGGCGCTGCCGCAACAGATTCCGTTTGGGCTGTGATTCCGGTCTACAACAACGGGGCCACGGTCCAAGCGGTTGCCGAGGGCTGCCGACGGCACCTCGAACATGTTCTGGTGGTGGACGATGGTTGTTCGGATGTGGATGTTGCCGCCCTGTTCGCCGGTTCGGACATCGAGGTGCTCACCCACGCGCAAAACCGGGGCAAGGGGGCCGCATTGATTTCCGCTTTGGCCTATGTCCGGGAACGAGGCGGAAAGTGGATGGTTTGCCTGGATGCCGATGCGCAGCACAGCCCGGAGGACCTTCCCGTCTTTCTGTCCGCGATCGATCGGCACCCTACGGCAATCATTGTTGGAGCCCGCGATTTTTCGGTTCCCAATGTGCCCGGCGGTAGCCGCTTTGGCCGCAAGTTTTCCAATTTCTGGGTCAAACTGGAGAGCGGCAAGTCGATCTCCGATACGCAGAGTGGCTATCGCGCCTATCCGGTCGAGCTGGTGTCGCAGATGAAGTTTCGCGGACGGCGTTACGATTTTGAAGTTGAGGTGCTGACGAAGGCGGTGTGGTACGGGCTGGATGTGATCGACGTGCCGATCCATGTTTACTATCCGCCCAAGGAAGAGCGGATCAGCCACTTTGACCAGCTGAAGGACAATGCCCGGTTGACGCATCGGCACGGCATGCTGGTCTCGCGCCGGCTCTTGCCTTGGCCGCATCCGAAGCTGGTGAAGGGCAATGGGCTTGAATTTAATGATTTGATGCGGCATCCGCGCCGCTTTTTGCTGCTTCTGTTGAAGGAGAATGCGACGCCCGTCGAGCTGGGGCTGTCTGCCGGCGTTGGTATTCTGTTGGCCACGCTTCCGCTAATCGGCTGCCACACGATTGCGATCCTGTATGTGACGACCCGGCTAAGCCTTAACCGGTTGCTGGCGGTCACCATCCAGAACCTCTGCAACCCGCCGCTGGTGCCGGTGGTCTGCATCGAGTTGGGCTTCTTCCTGCGGAATGGTCGCCTGCTGTCAGCGACGGAAGGGTTCCACACGATCGGCTCGCACCTGCATCAATACCTTTTTGACTGGCTGCTGGGATCGCTCGTGCTCGCACCGCTGTTTGCTGCGGTGATCGGGTTCGTGGTTTTCTGGATTGCAGCGTCTGTGCAACAACGGAGGAGGGCGCGGCAATATGCCTAATGCGGTCAAAACGAGAAAGCGCGGAAACCGCGCCGGAATCTGGTTTTTCAAGACGATGACGCGTCTGACCGGGTTGCGGGGGGCCTATGGCTTGCTCTACCTGGTCTGCCCATACTATGTCTGGTTTGACCGGGAGGCATTCAACAACGCCGCAGTCTACCTGAAGCGCCGCTTTCCGGAGCATGGCCGAAAACGACTTCGGCGCGATGTGTTCCGCCTGTTTGTCGAGCAGGGTAAAAACCTCATTGATCGGCATGCCATGGTGGCCAAGGCGCTGGATTTCGATATCCAAGTCAAGGGGTACGACAGGGTTGAACGCGCGGTGGACGGGGGCGGGGGATTGGTCCTGCTGACCTCGCATACCGGCAACTGGCAGGCCGTTATGACCGCGCTGGAGGAGATGGATAGAACGGTTCACCTGCTGATGCGGCCCGAAGACAATGCGGCCTTGCGCAAGGCGATGCAGGTGGACATTGAACAAGGACGTGTGAAGGTGATTTCGCCCGAGCAGGAACTGGGCGGCGTGGTGGAAATGATGAAGGCCCTGGAGCAGGGCGACATCGTCAGCATTATGGGGGACCGCACCTATGGCGCGGACGGTGTTGCGGTCGATTTTATGGGTGAGCCGGCCAAGTTTCCGTACAGCGCCTTCATGATTGCCGCGTCGGCACGCTGCCCGTTGGCCGTCATGCTTTCCTATAAGAGTGCAACCAACGCCTATGTGGTTGAAATTGCGGATGTGATGCATCCCGCACTGGAACGCCGCAAAGATCGCAAGGAGCAATTGCGGACCTGGGTGCAACGCTATGCAAATATATTGGAAGGCTACCTTAAGGCCCATCCCTTCCAATATTTCATTTTTCATGATATCTGGGGGGATTTGAAATGAAGGTTCTGCTGGTTCGACCACATCTCTATCTTAAAATCGCGGAGCGTTTTCATGCGTTTCTCCGGCTCGAGCCGCTGGATCTCGAACTGGTGGCTTCCGGCATCGGGGAGGAGCACGACATCCGTATTCTCGATATGGAGGTGGTGCGCAATCCGGTAAAGCAGTTTGAGAGATCGGTCCGCACGTTTGCCCCGGATATCATCGGTTTTGGCGGCTATTCCAACCAGGCGCACCATGTTAAGCAATTGGCGGAGCAGGCGCGGCAATTGTGTCCGGACGCGCTGATCATCGCCGGCGGAGTCCATGCCACGATTGTGCCGTCGGATTTCAAGTTGCCGGGCGTAGTCGATGCGGTCGTGCGTGGCGACGGCGTCTCGGCCTGTGGCGAGCTGGTACAGCAGTGGGCAGAAACCAAGACCCTGCCCGAAACGGACTATATCCTGCCGGTGAAGTCGGAAGGATTCGACGCCAAGGCGAAGTTGGACCCGCCTCCGCTGAACAGCTGTTGCATCACAACCCGTCCCCGCCGCGATCTGGTCGATGCCTCGAAGTATTATTGCGTTGTGGGCGGTTCCGAGGGTGCCCGCCTGAAAACGCTCTTTCCGCAGGTGGCCAGCATGCGAACCAGTGTCGGCTGTCCGCATCGTTGCAGCTTCTGCGTGGTTCACTTCCTTGCCAACGGAAAATATCTCCAGCGAACGCCGGAGGATGTGGTGGATGAGATTGCGGAGATCGAGCAGGAATACATCTATTTCGTCGATGATGAAATGTTCATCAATGCCAAGCGGGCCACCGAGATAGGACGCCTGCTCAAGGAACGCGGCATCCGGAAAAAATATATTAGCTGGGCGCGGGCCGATACCATCTGCGCCCATCGCGACATGTTCGAGCTGTGGCAGTCGATCGGACTCGAAACGCTTTATGTCGGCCTGGAGTCGCTCGACGAGAGCTACCTGACGGACTACAACAAAGGGGTCGATGCCTCTGAAAACCGACGGGCGGTGGAAATACTGCGCGAGCTGGGAATCGGCCTGCACGCGGCCTTCATCGTCAATCCCGATTTCGAGGAGGAAGATTTTCTCGCGTTGCGCAAGACGATCGACTTCGTATCGCCGGCGGAGATCACCTTCACGGTCTTTTCGCCCTCGCCCGGCACGGAACTATTCAACGAGCACCGCGATGGCTTCATTTGCGACGACCCCTATCTCTTCTACGATTGCATGCATACGATCATGCCCACCAAGCTTGCGCTGAACCGGTTCTACCGCTATTTCTCGCTGCTCTATCTGTTTGCCTTCCGCAGGAATCCATGGCGGGTAAAGAAGATCAAGGTGCCTTTGCGCGATTTTGCGCGACTGATGGTAAACGGCGTGTCGTGCGGGGCAACTTTGCGAAATATTTACAAGGATTACGACAAGGCACTTTGGTAGTGTGAAAATGTCGCGAACAACCAAGGAGAAATAAATGGACAAGGAAACCAAGTTGGCGGAAATCAAGGAACGTCTGAAGGTGTTGCTGGTGGAACAGCTTTCGCTTGAAGACATCACGCCGGAGGAAATTAGCGACGATATGCAGCTCTTTGGCGAAGGACTGGGGCTGGACTCCCTTGACGCGGTTGAAATCGTGGTTCTTCTTCAACGGAATTTCAACCTCGAAGTGAAGGATCTGGAAAAAAGCCGGGAGGTTTTCACCTCGGTCAACACCTTGGCGGATTACATCTACGAACAGCAATCGGCGTAGTTGGATCGTTCCATGAAGGCATGCAAGCCAACAGTGATTTCGGGGATGGGCGTGGTTTCCGCTGCCGGCTGCGGCGTGGAGGCGTCGTTGCAATCCATGGCGGCGGGGGAGCGTAAAGTCGGGCCGGTCTCGCTGTTCGATACCCCGCTGACGCTTCCCGTATTCGAAGTGCACAGTATCCCGCCGCGGCGCGATCCGGGGCGGATGCGCACCCTGGAACTGCTGGACCATGCGGTGGACGAGGCGCTTGCCGCAGCCGGTCTTGGCGACCTGACGGGCATGCGGGTCGGGGTTTGCCTCGGCACCACGGTGGCCTGCCAGCTCAACGATCTCGATTTCTATGCCACCTTTCGCGAGCACTTTTCCGCTCCGATGGATTCGGTGGAGGGCTATCTGCACGGCAACCTTGCGGAAGCCGTTTCCGCGCGGATAGGGGGCGACGGCCCGGCCACGGTGGTCGTGAACGCCTGTTCATCAGGAACGGATGCCATTGGTGCCGCCCTGTCGTGGCTCAATGCCGGCTTGTGCGATATTGCCATCGCCGGCGGTGCGGACGAGATGAACCGGATTCCCCTTTGCGGATTCAATGCCTTGGGCGTAGCGAGCGATGAGCCCTGCGCACCCTTCGACGCCAACCGCAAGGGATTGAACCTGGGCGAAGGAGCCGGGGTGTTGGTACTGGAGACTGCGGAGCATGCGGCCCGGCGCGGTGTACAATCACGCTTGCGCGTTTGCGGCTATGGGTCATCGGCCGATGCCTACCATCTCACCGCGCCCCACCCGGAGGGCGAAGGACT
>JBNKSB010000246.1:0-8719 GCA_050297095.1 Pontiella sp.
GGTTCGTCCGCCAGCCGGAGCGGTATCAAGAGCTTCCCGCAGTGTTCCCGCACCACTATTGTTCAGGCTGGTTACGGTATACACATCGCCGCCACGGCCGCCGGAGGCATAGGCACCGAACCCTTCGGCTCCCGGGAAAGCGGGAATCTGCGCCATAGCCGCTCCGCAGCCCCAAGCCCCAATCGTTAAAACAAGTATTCTAAGTAGGTTTTTCATCATACGCTCCCGTCCAAATTCCGCGGACATACGGCTGAAAATCCGTGGTTAAGCTTCTCCACCTTGTGCGAATGCACGCACACCCGTTGGATCGGCATGCAGGACAGATCCGATTATTCTTCCCCGCAACTACTTCAATTCATTTAGACATAGTGCATGCAAGGTGCGTATACCGGAAGATCAAGCGTCGATCCTGTATTTTACATTTTCAAACATGCAAAACCAACATCCTGATTTTTCGCTGAAACCCAAACATCGTCTTTTGTGCGAAATATGCCGAGATCGACGGCGTGATTCCTACGAACAGATTCGAATACGTACAATACATGTGCGCACCTATGCCTTTGCAAAAACGCAGATGCATGGTCAACATTCCCTGTTGTAATGGGTCTAAAACCGCATTGGGAAAGTAGGCTATGATAAGATCACCTCACATCCTCACGTTTAGTTTGATACTGGCCGTCCTGATCACCCCGACAGAAAGCCGGGCGGTCTTTGGCCTGACGACCACGACCGACTACTATCAAGTTGATACCGGTGCCGGGCTGGTTTTCCAGGTGCGCCGCGTCGAGGAATCCGGCGTGAATCACAACACCGTGTCCATCGGCGATATCCGTAGCCTCGTCTACAACGGAGTCGAGTACCAGGACTCAGCTCGCGGTTCGCAGATCAACTCCGGCTTCGATAATCTAGGCTACCCCACATCGGATGTATCCGTGGATGCGCAAGTGGTGAATACGAACTACATCAAGATCACTGTTACCACCGAACACCTCATCCATTACTACATTGCGAAAAACGGCGATCCTTGCATCTACATGGCCACCTGGTTTGACGTGCAGCCAGTAACCGGCGGCGGACTGTGTCGCTACATCGTGCGTATGCCCTCCTCCAACCTGCCCAACGGTCCGGAACCGTCCGATAACAACGGCACGGACTACACGGTCGAGTCGGGCGACATTTTCGGGTTCAGCGATTCAAATCCGATCATCGATCTCCGCGGGCAAACCCGCTCGAAGCACTATTCGAACCACCGCCTGATCGACTGGCAGACCACCGGTGCGACCGGCAACGGCGTCGGTGTCTTCATGGTACGCGATTCACAGGAGGGCGGCTCGGGCGGACCGTTCTACCGCTCGCTGATCAACCAGGGCGGCGGCGATCAGGAAATCACCTATATTATCAACTATGGCGAGGCGCAGACCGAAGCGTTCCGTCCCAGCACGCTTAACGGCATCTATGCGCTGGTCTTCACCGATGGACACCAGCCCGATCCAAACATCGACTACAGCTGGGTCGACTCCGCCGGCATCACCCTGACAAACTGGGCATCCAATTCCGCACGCGGCACCGTGAGCGGCACCGTTTCCGGTATTCCGGATGGCTTTGAGACCGTGGTCGGCTTTGCCAACAGCAATGCGCAGTACTGGGCCACGGCTGACGCGAACGGCCATTACATCACGCAACCCATGATTCCCGGCACCTACGATGCAATACTTTACAAGCAGGAGCTTGATGTCGCCACCGATACCGTCGTGGTAACGGCCGGCGCCACCAACACGCTCGATCTTGCGTCGACCGAGGCAAGCCCGTCGGTCGTCTGGCGAATCGGTGATCGTGATGGCAGTCCCCAGGAGTTGCGCAACGGTAAAAAGATGACCTACATGCATCCCTCCGACATTCGCATGGAGGACTGGAACCCGTGGCCGTTCAACATTGAATCCGATGTGGCCGCCGATTTTCCCTGCGTACAGTTCCGCGGCACCAATTCACCGGCCGTCATCACGTTCAACCTGACGGCCGGGCAGATAGCCAACATGACCCTGCGCATCGGCACCACGTGCGCCTATAACAACGGGCGGCCCGCGGTAACGATCAATTCAACGGATCTTGGCTATGCGCCCTATTCGCTCAACACACTGGGAACCCGCTCGATCACCGTGGGCACCTATCGCGGAGACAATGCGCTGTACAGTTTCTCCATTCCCGACAGCGCGCTCGTTGTGGGCCAGAACACGCTTTATATTTCACCGGTCAGCGGCAATCCAGATCTTGGCCCGTGGTTGAGTGCCAGCTGGGCCTACGACGCCATCGAACTCGACGGCACACCCGCCACCGCCCCGGCGGCACCTTCGGATCTGGCCGCCGTCTCCAATGAAACGAAGATCGAGCTCCGTTGGCATCCGATCCCGGATGCAACCCGATACATCGTCCAGCGCGCCCCCACCGCCGATGGGCCCTACACCACCCTCTCGGACAACGTTGGCCCCGCGCATTTTTCCGACCCCTCGGTCGCTGGCAGTGCAACCTATTTCTACCGGGTGTCGGGAATCAATGTACTGGGCAAAGGTGCCGCGTCTCAAATCGCCGCCACGCCGGCACAACTTGCCACCCACCTGAAGTTCGACGAAACGGCTGGCTCCACAGCCTTCGACTCCATTGCCGGCAACAACGGCATTCTATGGAACGGTGCAGGCTGGAGCTCGGGCACGTACAGCAATGCCATCGCGCTGGACGGAATCGACGACTATGTCGAATTGCCCGATGGTCTGGTTGAAAACCTGACCGACTGCACCATCTCCACTTGGGTGAATGCCACGGCCACGCCGACCTGGTCGCGCATCTTCGATTTCGGCATGGGCACGGAAAGCTACATGTTCCTTACCCCGAACAGCAATTCCGGAAAAGTTCGCTTTGCCATCACCCTTGCCACGAGTGCAGGCGAACAATCCCTGAACAGTGCAAGCGCCCTGCCATTGAACGGATGGCACCATGTTGCCGTCACCCTTTCCGGCGACACCGGCAGGCTCTATGTCGACGGCAACCTGACCGACACGCAGACCATCACGCTCAATCCGGCCGATCTGGGACTGACACGGCACAACTATATCGGCAAATCGCAGTGGGACGATCCCTACCCGACCGGAAGGATCGACGACTTCCGCATCTACAGCCGCGCCCTTTCCGCTTCGGAAATTTTGACGATGGCTTCGCAGACTCCGCCAACGACGCCATCGGGCCTGAACGCCAGCGCCAACACGAACGAAGTCTCGCTAACGTGGGCGGCCAGCAGCGGAGCGATCTCCTACAACGTCAAGCGATCCGACACCAGCGGTGGTCCGTACCACCTTCTCACCGGTGGCCTATCGTCAACCAGCCTGACGTTCGACAGCCAGCTCGACGGCACCAACTACTTCGTCGTATCGGCCTCCAACATAGCCGGTGAAAGCGGGGAAAGCGCGGAAGACAGCGTTTTTGTCGTCGTGCCCGAACCTCCGCAACCGCCGCTGCCACCGGTGGTGCCCATCGCCTACTATCGCTTCGAGGAAGGCACGGCGGGAACGGCGGTACCCTACGGTGGAAACCAAGTAGTCGACTCGGAGGGTGGCGACGACAACCTGAACGCCTACAATGCGGCCGCCGCACCGGACTACAGCGCCAACGTACCCGTTGCGACCATTCCGCAAACCGGTGCGACCAATACGTTGAGCAGCTACTACGATGGAAACGACGATCTGTACACCGCCTTGGCCGGACCGCTCGTCTCGACGGTTTATTCCAACTTCTCCGTGGAGGCCTATGTGAACTTTGCATCGCTCTCCGGTTTCCAAACCATTGTCGGACGCGATGACAACGGGGACGGCAGCGGCGGAGTGGACGGCCATCCGCAGGCCCTCTTCTATCTCACCAAGGCCAGCGACAACCATTTCCGCGTGGAGGTCAGCACCGTCGGAGGTGACTTGAAGGCGGTTGAAGGATCCGCCTATGCAAGCGCGGGAACATGGTACCATGTGGCGGCGGTCGGCGACGTTGCCGCCGGAACGCTTACCCTTTATGTCAACGGGGAGAACGTCGGCTTTACCACCGGCTTCGACGGGCTTTATCCGTCAACCATCCACACATGGACCGTGGGGCGTGGACAATACAACGGAGCGATTACGGACAACGTTTTCGGCTATATCGACGAAGTGCGCATCACCGCATCGGCCCTGTCGACCAACCAGTTTCTGAACGCGTTCAATCCGGACACCGACAGCGACGGTCTGAGCGATGCCTGGGAAATCGACAATTTCGGCAATCTGGACCAAACAGCTGCCGGCGATCCGGATGGCGACGGTGACGGCAATGCGACCGAAGAGGCCAATGGAACCGACCCGAATGTTTCGTCCATTCCTCCAACCATCGGCATCGCCATCGATTCGGGCATCCTGAACCTGAGCTGGCCGAGCCACAACACGGGATGGCGGTTGCTCTACAACACCAACCTGCTGTCGGACAACTGGGTGGATATCCCGGACAGCGTCACGAACAATGCATATGAGGCGTCACTCCCCCTCGATAGCATGTTCTATAGATTGGTCTATCCGTAGCCGCTCATTAGTGCTGTCAAGGTGGGGGCGGAGGGAGACCGGAGGCCGACCGCAGAACCCACCTTGGGTAACCGCCGCAAACATACACAATCTGGCCACAGCAAAACCGGACAGTCCCCTTTCAGCGACATAGTTCGAGGTTAGACAGTAGCCAGATATGGAAGATGCCTAGAACCTGAGTTCAGCCTTTTGCAAGCGGGCGGCCAGTTCGCCCAGAACACGCTCATCGTCATCATCGCCCTTGGATTCGAAAACCGCTCCGAACCGGATGAACGGACCGGTGTTGTCCCACGGAACCGTGGAAATGCCGAATTTTTCGATGAGGTAGAGCGACGCTTCCTCGGCATTGGCGAATTCAACGTCGCCGGCCCCCGTGGGAGCCTTCAGGTACATAAAGAAGGTTCCTCCGGGCATCTTTGCGTCGAACCCGGCGTCACGCAGTACTTCCACCATCCGGCGCAGACGCTTTTCATAGTGATCGCGGATCTCCTCGGCCAGGCTCCGGTCGGCGATACCGGCGCAGGCAGCCTTCTGGATTGCCTTGAACTGGCCACTGTCGCAGTTGTCCTTAATGGTGGCCAGCGCATTCACCGCCCAGTCGGCGCCGCAGAAGAAAGCCAAACGCCAACCGGTCATGTTGTAGGCCTTGGACATGGAGTGCAACTCCAGCGTGCACTCCTTAGCACCAGGGCGTTGCAGCAACGAAGTCGGCTCTCCGTCGTAGACCAGTGTGGAATACGGGGCATCCTGAACAATGAGAATATTGTATTTCTTCGCGAACGCAATCAGTGCGTCGTAGAACTCCGGCGTAGCCACGGCACCGGTCGGGTTGTTCGGATAGTTGATGTAGAAGAGCTTGCAGCTCTCGGCGAGTGCCGGATCAATCTTTGACAGGTCGGGAAGGAAATCGTTTTCCTCCAACAACGGAATATCCACCACCTTGGCGCCAAGGTATTTCGCGTGCGTCGCCATGACAGGATAGCCTGGCACGGTTTGAAAAACCACATCGCCCGGATTGACGAAAGCCAGCGGAAGCATGGCCAACGCCGGCTTCGTGCCAATGCTGTGGTTGATTTCGGTGGACGGATCCAGGTTGACACCAAAGAAATCCTGCATGTATTTGGCGGCGGCGTCCTTGAACTCTGCAATGCCGTTGTCGGCATAGCCCCGGTTTTCCGACTTGTCGACCTCCACCTTCAACGCCTCGCGGATCGGGGCCGGTGCCATCTGGTCGGGCTCGCCGACACCGAAGTCCAGAATTTCAAGGTCCGGCATGCTAGCGCGAGCTTTGGCCTTCGCGCGTTTGATTTTTTCGAACTTGTATATTTCAGTCGATTTCCCGAACTGGGTTCCGCCGATGCGGTCGGCAAACAGCTTTTCGTAATCCATTAACTTACTCCTTATTTAAATTGTTCCCGGATGGGGACTATTAATTTATCGAGTTCTTTTTCAAGGTTGTCCGGTGTAAATTTTGTGAGGCCGAGGGAGCGAGATGCATTCACGTATACTCCGTTTTCCACCTCCGGGTTTTCACGGTACAGACCTATCACCAGCCGTTCACCGAGCAGATCGGCCGCAAAATAAACCAAATCGATCACCAACCCGCTACGGGTGGAGACTTCCCTGGAATAGACGTATTGCAGGTTGCGGGCGTATTCGCCGCGAATCGTAAACTGGTCTTCCGTCCGGCGATGCTTGAAACCGCGCCGGATCATGGCTGTTTTTATTATATTTCCTCCCGCGAGCACGCCCCCTCCTCTTCCATTGGGTTGCACTTGAAACAAAGGTGCCAATGATTGGAAATCTGCCCCATCAGTCAAGGCAATTCAGGAATGCGTTCTCCGCAAAGACATTTCGGCGACCACCTCAAAGTCCAGACGACTTCGACTGCCACTCAGAACGGAGAGTTCGGTCAAAGATCCGTACCAACCCGGAAATCATCGATACATGCCAAGCCGTGGATTTCCTTCGCGGCATAAAAACCGGCATGCATCCGGGAGGTGTTCCACATGGCTTTTGTGGTGGCATCTTTTTTGTTATCCGTGCACTCCAATTCCGCGATGGTTTGTCCAGTACGATCCGTGATCTTGACCTTTGATTTAAACGAATCGATAGCTGAAAGCTTATGAATTTCAACCTTGCAGTGGAGCCACTCCGAAATACTCGTGGATTCGCGGGAAGTGAATTGCAGTTTTTCGTAGGGAACGATTATGGACGCTTCATCCGGCAGAGCAGCCGACAATTTCCAAGCCCCACTTGTGGTTTCCGACAAACGAACCTCCCAGCGTCCGCCCTCATTCAATACCGAATTTCCGACAAGCAGCACCATTGCAGGACGGTCCTTGACGATTTTGGTCATGGGAACCATCACCCTGAAATCGAACTCTACCGAGAAGGTCTGCTTGCGGAGCCACCGGACAGCCCGGTCGGTTACACAGCGAAGCGGAACAATGGACTCCTTGACCACCAACGCCTTGTCCCAACTCTCCTCGGTTATTCCAACTTCCGTCACAACCGAAAAGGGGGATGAATCTTTTCCCTTGTCGTACACATCCCATCCGGGTTGCCCATCGACCTGCCCAGGCAGCAACCGGTTGAAATTACACTCAAAGGTTGAATCGGCAATTACCCCGCCGGATATCGACAGTGCAAGAACGAGCGAAAGTGCCATCTGTTTCAAAGGGTTGTATTTTATCATAATACCTTTCCATGGTTATGCTGTCATTCGAATAACACATTGATTGCCAGATTATCCGCGAAAAGCAATCCTCCAGCACCATAAAACCCTGATCATTCTGCAAAACCTTTATTTCTCGCAAGGTCGCGGCCTGCAAGCGGCAGTCCCATCCGATGCCTCCCGAAAAGTAAAGAGTGTACCGGCAATAAAAACCGGCTCAGGTTTGTCTTTATTTCATATTCGGGAATTGGGAACAATATCTTTGGCAACTATGAGAACGAAAGCGACATCTAAAACAGGCATGACTCTGATCGAGGTGCTGATCGCCTTGGTCATTCTAAGCATTGGGGCATCCTCTCTGTTGCTGGCCATGTCGCGCTGTCTTTCCGTGGTCCGAACGGCAAGGAACCGCGAAGTGGCCAGAGGCCTTTTAGCCAGGGTTGATCTTGAAAACCCCATCGAAAGTGTTGATCTGAACGAAATGTCGGAATCGGGCAGTTTTGATGATCTCGAGGGCTATACCTGGCAACGCGAATTCCTGATGGTTGACCAAGAGGAGCGACCGGGCCTTTTTGTCGTCAGAACCCGCGTACAATGGGCCGAACGGGGACGCGATACGTTCGAGGAAGTAATAGCATACAAATATGCGCCGGACGCGGAAGTGGTCACAAGCCAGTTATGAACCTAGGAAAAAAACATCCCGTGAAGAACGATCGACTTCTTTCACATCAGGAATCCCGCCAAGGGTTTACCTTGCTGGAAGTCATTGTGGCTATTGTCATTCTGGCGGCCGCCATGTCGATTGCAGCCGAGGTGTTCACGGCCACCTTACAAGGCTGGAAACGCGGCACAGAGGTGGCTGAAGGAATCAAGCACGGTGACTTTGCCATGAATCAGCTGGTGGCAGCCCTCGACTCCACGGTCTATTTCTACAACCCGCGCAAGGTCTATGCCTTCAGGGTGGAAAAAGATAGTACGCAAGGGCTTCCATCAGACATCATCAGCTTTGTCACAGCCAACAGCGCCTTCATGCCTCCCTATTCGCCCTATGCCCATGGCTCTCACCGCCTGAAGGTCTTTGTCGACCTTGACGACAAAGGAAAACCCGCTCTTTTTGCCCTCCCTATGCCCGCTATTGCTGATCCGGATGAGTTCGAAGACGAATATGCTGCGGAACCCTTGCTGGTTTCGAGATCAATTAGCGGACTGGAAATTCAGTTTTGGGATAAAGACTCGGAAATCTGGAGCGAGGAATGGGAACCCGAAAATTCCATTCCCGAGCGTATCAAGATTGATTTGTACATCTCATCACTCGATGAAGATGAAGAACCCATTCTTTTTTCGCGCGTGATCGAAATCCCCGTGTCAAAATCGGTAAATCTACGTCTGACAGGGCCAACAACCTCCGGTGAAAAAAAGAGATAATACCATGATTTACAACAACAAGAGCAAAAAA
>JBNKSB010000247.1:0-6758 GCA_050297095.1 Pontiella sp.
TTGGTCAATGCGAGTCTCAGCCCAATAGGATTTACTTTCTGACCCAAAATGGTCTCCTTTCGTCAACTACGCGTTGTCGGTTAATATAATGGTTACGTGGCTGGTCTTCTTCTGAATCGGACTGGCCATGCCACGGGCACGCGGACGGAATCTCTTCATCATCGGTCCGCCATCCACAATGGCGTTCTTTACAAACAGGCTCTCCACCGACAAACCCTCGTTGTTTTCGGCATTTGCAATCGCCGACTTCAGGGTTTTGCCAATCTGGACAGCAGCCTTGCGGGCGTTGAACTCGGTAATGCGCAATGCATCCGCAACCGGCAAACCCTTGATTTCGTTAGCCAGATCGCGCGCCTTGGTGGGCGACATTTTCACATATTTGGTTGTTGCTGACACTTCCATGGTGTTTTCACTCTCGTTTTGTCCACGGTGTAAAGGGCGGACAGTTTATGGTTTTGCATTTTGAAATCCAGCGATTTCAGCAAAAAACTACTTCTCCGTTGCCATACCGTGGGTTCTGAAGGCGCGGGTAGGCGAAAACTCGCCCAGTTTGTGCCCGACCATGTTTTCCGTAACAAACACCGGAACGAAAACTTTGCCGTTGTGAACATTGAACGTGTGTCCCACGAACTCCGGAACGATCATTGATCCGCGAGCCCAGGTCTTGATCGGGGCTTTGCGTCCCGAATCTTCCATCTTGCGAACCTTCTTGATCAGCTTCAGATCTACGTATGGGCCTTTTCTTAGTGAACGTGCCATAATTATTTCTTCCTCCGTTCAACAATGTACTTGTTGCTTTGTTTGGCCTTGTCGCGTGTACGCTTACCCTTGGCGAGCAAGCCCCACGGAGACTTCGGATGGCCACCACCGGAGGTGCGGCCTTCACCACCACCCATCGGATGGTCGACCGGGTTCATGGCAACACCGCGAACGGTCGGACGGATGCCCAACCAGCGCTTGCGGCCCGCCTTACCCATGACGATGCTGTCGTGCTCAACGTTTCCAACGCGGCCGATCGTGGCCAGGCAGTTGGTGCGGATGCGCCGGATTTCGCCGGACGGCATCTTAATGTTCGCGAATTCCTGTTCGCGCGACATCAATTGCGCAGACGTACCAGCGGAACGAACCAGCTGGCCGCCCTTGCCGGAAACCAGCTCAATGTTGTGCACGTTCATACCCACCGGAATCTTGCCCAGCGGAAGCGCGTTGCCCACGGCGGGCTCGGCGTCCGGACCGGACACAAGGGTGGCACCCACTTGCAGACCGGCCGGTGCGATAATGTAGCGCTTTTCGCCATCGGCATAGTGCAACAGGGCAATACGTGCAGAACGGTTCGGATCGTACTCGATGCCGGCAACCTTGGCGGGAATACCAAACTTGTCGCGCTTGAAGTCGATCACGCGGTAGCGGCGCTTGTGCCCGCCTCCACGATGCCGCACGGAAATACGTCCCGCGCTGTTACGGCCGGCCTTGCTCTTCTTCGCTTTCACCAGCGAACGCTCGGGCGTCGACTTGGTGATTTCAGCGAAATCGGACAACACCATATGCCGGCGGCTCGGTGTTGTCGGTTTGTTTGCTTTCAATCCCATTGGAATGAACTCCTTATATCAGGTTAATGCTGTCTTCAGCATTCAACGTGACCACGGCACGCTTCCACGCAGCGGTCGTTCCGGCATGAGCTGTGCGTTGGCGCTTCTTCTTGCCTTTTCGGCTCATCGTATTGACGGCCATAACACGGACATTGAAGAGCTCCTCCACAGCTCGCTTGATCTCTACCTTGTTGGCTTCCTTGGCAACGCGGAACACATACTTGTTCTGCTCCTCTGAGAGGCGCGTTCCCTTTTCGGTCAACAAAACTCGCTTAATGATATCGGCTGAATTTCTCATATCGTAGGCTCCTTTATCCCAGACGCTGTTCCAGCGCCTCCATGCCTGCCTTCGTAACGATCACGCTTTTATAACGCAGGATCTGGTAGGTATTCACCAGTTTGGCAGTCGCCACTTCAACACGCGGAATGTTGCGCGATGCCAACAGCAAGTTGTCGTTTGCGTTATCCACGATGAACAGGGCGCCGCGGTCCAGTCCGAGGTTCTTCAATACCGCGGCGAATTCCTTGGTCTTCGGAGCGGACATGCTCAGCTCGTCGATCACGGTTATGTCGCCCTGATCGATCTTCGCGCTCAACGCACGACGGAAGGCCAGCTTGGCGGTTTTCTTGGTGAGCTTCTTGTTGTAGCTGCGCGGCTGCGGACCGTGCGCAACATAACCGCCGCGCCATACGTTCGACTGCTTATAGCCGGCGCGTGCACGACCGAGCCCCTTCTGCTTCCAGGGCTTCTTGCCGCTGCCGTTGACTTCGGACTTGCTCAGGGTACTGGCCGTACCGGCGCGCTGGTTGGCCTGATAGGCCACAACCGCTTCATGTACAGCCTGATTGCCCTTGTCGAGAACGAGGAGAGTATCCGCAACTTCGTAGTCGCCGACGCTGTCTCCCTTTACATTTTTCAAAGGTACTTTGCTCATGATCTTCCTCGCTTACTTCTTTTTGAGGGCTTCCTTGATCGTCACGATGCCGCCCTTGGCACCAGGAACGGATCCCTTCACGAGAATCAGGTTTTCTTCTGGACGTACCTGAATCACCTTGAGGTTCTGCGTGGTTACGCGCTTGTCGCCCATCTGTCCGGGCATCTTCTTGTTCTTGAAGACGCGGGCGGGCCATTCGCACATGCCGATCGAACCCGGACGACGCGTCCAGCCCCCACCGTGGGAGGCGCGACCGCCACCAAAGTCGTAGCGCTTGACTACACCTTGGAAGCCGCGTCCTTTGCCGGTCGCAATGATATCGACATAATTGACTTCGGCAAATGCGTGGGCATCAACAACGTCACCAACGTTGAGTTCGCTACTCTCATCGAGGCGGAACTCCTTGAGTACGCGCTTGGCATCGACTCCGGCCTTCTTGAAGTGGCCGAGCTCCGGCTTGTTGAGGCGCTGTTCCTTCTGGTCGTCAAAACCGAGCTGTACGGCGCAATATCCATCCTTGTCGTTATCCCTCAGTTGAACAACCACGCACGGACCTGCCTCGATAACGGTGACCGGAACGGCAGTGCCGTTTTCGTCATAAATGGAGGTCATCCCCAGTTTCTTTCCAATTAAACCTTTCACGATGTCCCTCCTCTCTATATCTTAATGGTGATATCGACACCGGCCGGCAGATTGAGCTTCTTCAGCTCGTCTACGGTCTTGATGGTCGGATCGATGATGTCCAACAGACGCTTGTGCGTGCGGATTTCAAACTGTTCCATCGATTTCTTGTTCACGTGCGGACTGCGGTTCACCGTGAAACGCTCGATACGAGTCGGCAACGGAATGGGTCCCGCAACGCGGGCACCGGTACGGCGTGCCGTTTCGACAATTTCCGAGGCCGAGATGTCGAGGACGCGATGGTCGAACGACTTCAGCCGGATTCTGATACGTTGATTTGTCATTTTTTCTCTCTGTTAACGGTTTAGGATAGAATCCACCATGGACGTGGGAACCGGTTCAAACGCTTGCGGTTCCATCGTGTAGCTTGCCCTACCCTTTGTCAGGGAACGCAACGATGTTGAGTACCCAAAAACCTCGGCAAGCGGAACATCCGCCTGCACGACCTGCAGATCTGTGGCCGCCTTGATGTTGCGGACGCTGCCGCGGCGGCTGTTGAGGTCACCCAGGACGTCGCCCAGATGCTCCTCGGGAGTTTCAATTTCCAGTTTCATCACTGGTTCGAGCAGCATTGGCCCGGCGTCGGAAACCGCTGCGCGCAATGCCATGACAGCAGCCGACCGGAAAGCCATTTCAGACGTATCGGTGGCATGGGTCTGTCCACCCACCACCTTAACGGCTACATCGATAATGGCAAAGTTGCCCAGTACGCCGGTCATTAGTGCATCGTGGATGCCTTCTTCGATGCCCTTGCGGTATTCGTTCGGAATGATGCTTGTGGAAACATCGAAATCAATGCTGTTGCCCTCACCAGAGGCTTTCGGTGCAACTTCCAGTGTAATGCTGGCAAAATGGTTGTCTGCTCCGATCTGGCGTTCGAAGGTAAAACTTGCGCCACCCTTCTTCGCAACGCTTTCACGGTAGGCGACCATCGGCTTGCCGGCGTTGGCCCGCACCTTGTATTCGCGCAAAATGCGGTCGCGAATAATTTCGAGGTGAAGCTCGCCCATGCCGTGAATAATGGTCTGGCCGGTTTCGTCGTTGATCGATGTGTGGAACGTAGGATCTTCTTCGGCCATTTCCTTGAGCGCATCCACCAGCGAATCCTTGTCGGCGGTGGTCTTCGGCTCGATCGCCATAGAGATAACGGGTTCTGGGAACTCGATGTTTTCGAGCAGGATCGGATCGTTTTCAATGCAAACGGTATCACCCGTGGTAAACAGCTTTTGCCCCACCATGCCGCCGATCTCGCCGGCGTAGAGCACATCAACGTCTTCTCGGTGGTTGGCGTGCAGCCGCAACAGGCGTCCGATGCGTTCGCGCTTTTTCGTCCGCGGATTATAGATGTTCTGGCCTTTTTTCAGTTGTCCGGAATAAATGCGGACAAACGCAAGCTTTCCGACGAACTTGTCCGCCGTCATTTTGAAAACAAGGCCGGTCAGTGGCTCAAAGTCGGAGGCTTCACGCTGAAGCTCGCTATCGTTCTTCGGATGAAGGCCATGAACCGCGGGAACATCGATCGGGGAAGGCAGATAGGATACCACCGCGTCCAGTAGCGGCTGCACCCCCTTGTTCTTCAGCGATGAACCGCAAAGAACCGGAACAATATGGTTGGATACCGTGGCACGCCGCAACGCCTCGATCAGGGCTTTTTCGGAAACATCGGTATTTTCCATGTAGGCTTCAAGCAAGGTCTCGTCGACTTCTGCAACCTTTTCAATCAGTTCAGCGCGCGCTTCTTCAGCAGGAGCCGCGAGCTCGGACGGAATATCAACGAACTCGACCCTGGAACCGTAATCCGTTTCAGAAAAATGCATGGCGCGCATCGTGATCAGATCGATGGCCCCCTTGAACGTGTCGGATGCGCCAATGGGCAACTGAATGGCGACCGCCGGAGCGGACAGCTTGTTGCGCATTTCCCCAAGCACCTTGTCAAAGTCGGCACCGATGCGGTCCATCTTGTTGACAAAGGCCAGACGCGGAACCCTGTACTTATTGGCCTGGCGCCAAACAGTTTCGGACTGCGGTTGAACGCCCCCTACTGCACAAAAAACGCCCACTGCGCCATCCAATACGCGCAACGAGCGTTCCACCTCCACCGTGAAATCCACGTGGCCGGGGGTGTCGATAATGTTGATTTGATGATTGTTCCAGAAACACGTTGTCGCAGCGCTGGTAATGGTAATACCGCGCTCTTGCTCCTGAATCATCCAGTCCATGGTTGCGGTACCGTCGTGGACCTCGCCAATCTTATGGACCTTTCCACTGTAGAAAAGAATGCGCTCGGTCGTCGTCGTCTTGCCTGCATCGATATGGGCAACGATACCGATATTGCGAACCGAGGACAAAGCATAGCCACGGCCATCGGCTTCCCGCTTGGAAACCGAGCCCTTTCCTGCTTTGTTTTGATTCTGGCTCACAGTATTCATTTCTCTTTTTCAACAGTCGGAAGGCTCCAATGAGTTTGGAACCTTCCTATCCATCGGCGATCCCCGTCCTCCGGAGATTTCCTATATCGACGTCTCGCGACCGTCCTACCAGCGGTAGTGGGCAAAGGCTTTGTTGGCCTGGGCCATTTTGTGCGTGTCGTCACGCTTCTTAATGGCGTTGCCCTGCCCCTTAAAGGCATCCATCAATTCGATGGCCAATGCGCGCTGCATCGGAACTCCCTTGCGGTTGCCGGCAAAAGCAATCAACCAGCGCGTTGCGAGAGCAAGCTGACGCTTCGGCTTCACTTCCAGCGGCACCTGATAGGTGGCACCACCCACACGACGGGACTTCACTTCCAGACGCGGGGATACGTTTTCGATCGCGGTGGTAAACACGTAGACCGGATCCTCGTCCTTCAGCTGATTCTGGATATCTTCCAGAGCACCGTAGACGATCTTGGCAGCAACCGACTTCTTACCGCGCTCCATCACGCAGTTGATCATGTATGCCACGAGTTCGTTGTTGTAGCGAGGATCAGGAATCAGCTCGCGCTTTTCTGCTCTATGTCTTCTGGCCATATTCTCTTATTCCAGTTTTCTAATCTAAGCCTTCTTCGGGCGCTTCGCACCATACTTCGAGCGACCACGCTTACGATCGCTCACACCCAAACAGTCGAGTGCACCGCGAACGATGTGATAGCGAACACCCGGCAAGTCCTTCACACGACCGCCACGCACCAGCACCATGCTATGCTCCTGCAGGTTGTGCCCTTCACCACCGATATAGGCATTCACTTCGCGACCGTTGGTCAAACGAACACGAGCCACCTTACGCAAAGCTGAGTTCGGTTTCTTCGGGGTCTGGGTCTTAACCAGCAGACAAACACCACGACGCTGCGGGCAGTTCACCAATGCAGGCGACTTACTCTTTTTCTTGGCTACCGCACGCGGCTTTCTCACCAATTGATTAATTGTAGGCATATATATCCCTTCCGTAAAAAGACAAGCGCAGGAGAGTAGTTACCTCCTACACGTATCACAAGCGAAAGATTTCACTTTTATTCAGTTTATTCCGGTTTTCGCCCTTCTCGCGGCGGGTCAATGCTTGCGCCACACTCCAGACG
>JBNKSB010000248.1:0-8338 GCA_050297095.1 Pontiella sp.
CGCGTCAGCGAATGCATGCGCAAGGACCGCAACGGAACCCACTCCATGCGCATTACCGTCAATCCGCAGGTGCTCGACCGCCTCCGCAAGGAAGACGAGCAGGCGCTGATCGACATGGAGCAGCAGTTCCATGGGCACCTGACCTTCGTCTCCGATGCCCACTTCCACATCGAGGAGTTCACCATCACCAACGACGACAACGGCAAGATACTTTTCTCTAGCGTCGAGAGCTGAAAAAGCACATTCTTTAAAACTCTAAGCGAAAGGGGTAGAAACATGAGCGTAGCAAGAACAGCCTTCGGGCATACGACCACCGGCGGCGACCATATTGACGAATATATTCTGGAAAACACCAATGAGATGAAAGTCAAACTCATCAGTTATGGTGCTGCCATCGTTTCGATTGAAACCCCCGATGTGCACGGTCACATGACCGACGTGGTGCTTGGATTTGACGATCTCAGTGGCTACGAGAGCTCGGGCAACCCCTATTTCGGAGCCTGCTGCGGACGCTTTGCCAACCGCATTGCCAAGGGACGCTTCAGCATAGATGGCGTGGAATATTCGATGGCGATCAACAATGGGCCAAACGGGCTGCACGGCGGGCTGATCGGCTTCGACAAGAGGATCTGGGATGTCGAAATCGTCGGGGACAGCGCCGTGAAAATGTCGCTGCTCAGTCCCGATGGCGAAGAGGGTTATCCCGGCACGCTGAAGGTGGATCTGGTCTACACGCTGACGGATGACAACGAGCTGAAGCTCGAATACACCGCCACCACGGACAAGAAGACGGTGGTCAACCTGACCAACCACAGCTACTTCAATCTGGCTGGCAGCGGCTCCATTCATGATCATATCATCCGGATCAATGCCGACCGCTACACGGTCGTCGATGAATATGCCACGCCCACCGGCGAGCTTCGCGAGGTCGCCGGAACGGAAATGGATCTGCTTGAACCGACCCCCATTGGCAAGAACATTGACCGGGTACAGGGACTGGGCTACGACCACAACTATTGTCTCAACCAAAACGCAGCCGGCGAGCTGACACTGGCGGCATCCGTGGTTGAACCCCACAGTGGACGGACCCTGGAATGCTGGACCACCGAGCCCGGCGTACAGTTCTACAGCGGCAACTATATGGAACATATCCAAGGCAAGGGCGGAGCCATCTACGACAAGCAGGAGGGCTTTTGCCTCGAGACGCAACACTATCCCGACAGCCCGAACCATCCGGACTTCCCATCAACCGAGCTGGCTCCCGGCGAAACCTATACCCAAACCACGATCTACAAGTTCGGAGTGAAGCAGTAAGGTCGTGGCACAAAGCAGAAGCGGCCTAATCCTTCTTGTCTCGCTGAATCGACCCGACTAAGCTTCCATGAGAAGCGGGGCTAACTCCAGTCTCCCGGTTCGACTGGCGGGCGCAAGCCCGTGTTATAGGAATATAGCCCAGTTGCCTGAGCATCTTACCGCATGAAGCTGAAAAGCAAAATAGTCATGGGAACCATGGCGGTGGCGTTGAGCGTCGCCGGCGCGTTCCTTGCCATAGCCGCTTCCGATCTATCCCTTAAACCGGAAATCATGCGCTCCAAGGCGTTTTCGTCTGCGGAACGCGCCGTGTTGCAATCCCTTGCCCAATCCACCAACCCCATTCGAATCGGGCACATTCCCGACACGCCTCCCATTGATTTCGGGGAAAGCGGTTCCCCGCGCAAGGGCCTGACCTGGGACTATGTCGGCTTGCTTGAGCAGAAACTGGGAATCTCCTTCGAACGCGTGGACACCGATGACTGGGAAAAGGATTTGCGGGCCGGGAACATTGATCTGGTCGGTTCCATCCAGTGGACGCCCAAACGCGCCAGGCAATTCCAGTTTTCCAAATCATACTGGCAAATCCAGATGCTTATTCTGGCCCGGAAGGACAGTTCGCAGGCTCTCTCGCTCAACAATATGACAGGAATGCGAGTCGCCGTCGTACGGGATACAGCCGTCCACAACGATCTCCAGCGAAAACAAAAAGAAGATCCGGCGGACTATGGCTACGTGCTGGTGCCCGTTGAAGATGCCCCGCAAGGCATGCAACGCCTGGCCGACGGCGACGTCGAGGCCATGGTTGCCGACGGGGCTGCTTCGCGCTACTACATGCCGACCCTTGACCTGGATCTTCGGGTGGCCGGGAAAACCGACTATGCCTGGAACATGTGTTTTGCATGCAACACCAACAGTCCCCTTCCGGCGGAACTCCTCGATACGGCGATCGACATGGTTACAAAAGAGGAGAAGCTGGCCATCAAGCAACAGTGGCCAACCCTCTTGAACACCGCAGAAGCGGAAAAAAAACTGTCGCTGAAGGTTGTTGGACTCATTCTGGTGATCACACTGCTGGCCGTCAGCGCCGTGCTGCTCTGGAACCGCACGCTCAGGAAACAGTTAACGGACCATCTGCTTGAACTGGGCCGGATCCGGACCAGCCACGCACAGGCCACTCGCGCTCTCGACGAAAGCGAAGAACGCTTCCGGGTGCTGGTCGAATCCTCGAGCGACATTATCTGGGAAATGGACCGCTACGGGACCTACACCTATGTGAGCCCCCAGGTTCACAACATTCTGGGTTATTCCCCCGAAGAGTTGATTGGGAAAAGTTCATTGTCGTTGATGCCTCCGCCGGATTCAGCCAAGAAGATGGAACAGTTGCGAACGCATACGCCAGACAGTACCATTGACTGCGAACAATGCGCCTACTTCCATAAGGATGGCAAACCGGTGATCCTGGAATCCAGCGGGATGGGCTACACCGACAATACCGGCCAGCTGGCGGGATTTCGCGGAGTCTCCCGCAACATCACGGAACGCATTGCCAACGAAAACGCCCTTCGCAATAGCGAAGAACGTTTCCGCAATCTGGTTGAAACCACCTCGGACTGGATCTGGGAAATGGACACCCAAGGTCGCTATACCTATCTGAGTCCCCGGTCATCCGAGTTGCTCGGATACGAGCCCGACGAACTTTTAGGGAAACACTTCACCACTCTCATGCCGGATCCGGAAGCCAGAAAAATGAAGCTGGTTTTCGAAAAACTGTGCGAATCCGGAAAACCGATCCATTCCATGGTCAACACCAACCTTCACCGAAACAACCAGGCGGTCATGCTTGAAATGAGTGCCGTCCCCTTCTACGACAAGGAGTGGAACATCCAGGGCTACCGGGGCATCAGCCGCGATATTTCCGACCGCGTTGCTGTGGAAAAGCAGTTGGAATTTGAACGAAATCTTTTCCACTCCTTCATGGAACATGCCCCCGACCTGATCTATTTCAAGGATGCCGAAGGCCACTTCATTGAAGTCAACACCGCAAAGGCCGAGGAACTGCGCCGCCCGGCCGAGGAAATCATTGGAAAAACCGATTTCGACTTCCTGCCTCCCGATCAAGCACAGCGCAAGTTCGAGGACGAACTCGAAGTCATGCGCACACGCAAACCGCTACAGAAAGAGGAGGTTTCCACCACGCCGGACGGAGACCGGTGGTATCTCACCACCAAGGTTCCGCGATACGGCAAGGATGGCAGCGTGATCGGCACCTTCGGAACCTCGTGGGATATCACCTACCGCAAACAGGCGGGCGAACAGTTGCGCCAGCTTCGCGCGCTCATGAGCAACACCATCAACTCCATGCCCTCCATCCTGATCGGCGTCGACGCCAGCGGGCGGGTCATACAATGGAACCAGCAGGCCGAAACGGCGAGCGGCCTCGCGGCCGACGAAGCAATGGGGCTGCACCTGCGCAATGCCTTCCCCGAAATGGCGAAGGAAATGGTTAAGGTCGAACGCGCCATCCGCGAAAAGAAACCCCAGCTCGAGGAACGCATCCGCTTTGAGACGGGCGGCCATGTTCGCTACCACGACGTCACGGTTTTCCCGCTCAAAGGCGAGACCGAAGGAGCGGTCATTCGTGTGGACGATGTTACCGGCCGCGTGATCATCGAAGACAGCATACGGAATATTGTCGAGGGGGTTTCTTCAGTTGGCCGGCGCTTCTTCGGATCCATGGTGAACCAGCTGTGCAAGACCCTGGATGCCGATTTCACCTTTATCAGCGAATTTGTCGACGAATCACAGACCAAGTTGCGCACGATCGCAGTCTCTGAAAACGGGGAGTTCGGACCCAACTTCGAATATGAGATCTCAACCTCGCCCTGCGACCGCGTCATCTGCAACAACCAGTGCACCTACATGGCCAAGGTTCACGAGCAATACCCGAACAACGACCTCCTGCAAGACAAGGGTATCGAGAATTATATCGGCATCCCCTTGCAGGATTCGGAAAACAACATACTGGGCGTCATGGTGGCCATGTACCGCCAACCGGTCGAAGAAGTCGATTTTGCCACCTCGATCATGCAGGTGTTTGCCGGTCGTACCGCCGCCGAACTCGAACGCCTGCAGGCCACCAAGGAGTTGATCGGACTCCAGAAGCTTCTTGAAAACATTATCAGCTCGATGCCTTCCACCCTGATCGGTGTCGACGCGAACAGACGCGTGATGCAATGGAACCGCGAAGCCGAAAAGATGAGCGGAATCGAAGCCAGCTGGGCCTACGGCCGGCCGCTCGAACGGCTTCTGCCCGATCTGGGCATCGATATGGTTCTTTTGTTGGATGACCTGCTGTCCAAGGGGCCCCAGCACCATGAACGCATCCGTTGCACCATCAAAGGCGACCAGCGAATCGTGGATGTTTCGGTCTACCCCATCACGACGGATGGCTCCGAAGGAGCCGTGATCCGCCTGGATGACATTACAGACCGGGTGCGGATCGACGAAATGATGGTGCAATCCGAAAAAATGATGTCCGTGGGCGGGCTGGCGGCCGGCATGGCGCACGAAATCAACAATCCCTTGGCGGGTATCCTTCAAAACCTTCAGGTGATCCGCAACCGCATCATGCACAATTCCAAGCGCAACCTCGAGGCTGCCGAGGAAGCAGGAGTCCAGCTATCCTCCATCCAGGACTACATGAAACGGCGTGACCTGCTGAAAATGCTCGAATCCACTGCCGAAGCCGGCCACCGGGCCGCCAAGATTGTCGACAACATGCTGAGCTTCAGCCGCAAGGATGAGTCTCATTTTGCACCGCACAACCTTGAGGACATCATCGAGCGAGGCATCGAGCTGGCCTCGAACGACTACAACCTGAAAAAGCGCTTTGATTTCCGCCATATCCACATTGTGCGGGATTACGGAAAACTCGACCTCGTCCACTGCGAGGCGAGTCAAATCCAACAAGTCATTCTCAACCTGCTGACCAATAGCGCCCAGGCCATGGCGAACCGGGAGGGAAAAGCGCCCGACCCCCAAATAAGCATCCGCCTGGAACGGGAAGGCAAAATGGCCCTGATCGAGGTAGAGGACAATGGCCCCGGCATGGATCCGGAAACATGCAGGCGCGCCTTCGAGCCATTCTTCACGACAAAGGAGGTCGGCCAAGGAACCGGACTGGGACTCTCCGTTTCCTACTTCATCATTACTGAAAACCACGGCGGCACCATGCATCTGGATTCCATGCGCGGGCACGGCGCGCGTTTCAGCATCCGGATTCCGTTCGAGCACCAGACCTCCCTCTGGGGGTTGCGGCTATAACCTGAATCCCCGCAATATTGTCTGGGATTTGCCTATCGCCCATAATACAGTGTTTGGCTCCTAGGGGGAAGAGCATGGCTGATTATTCCGATAACCTGCAAGCCCTTGGCATGCGGCCTGAACATGTATTCCACAAACCGGTGCGCGTTTTCACCCTGCTCGTCAAATGCATTAAGGAACTGGCGGAAACCCAGATTGCTCCCCAGGAAAAGGCATGATTCTCATTTAATCTTCTACTATGAACTTGGGTTTTCATGGTCCGGGATAGTAGAAAGGAACAGAACAAAGGATTTGCAATGTCTGACTATTCATCAATTCACGTGCTGATCATCGACGACGAACCGGCGATTTGCGCAAGCCTCTCGGCGTTCCTTGAGGATTATGGCTTCCGGTCCTCGACGGCCGAAAGCGCCGAGGAGGCACTGGATCTAATGAAGAACAACACCTACGATGTCTGCATTGTCGACTTGCGGCTTCCGGGCATGAGTGGCGAGGATCTGATCATCGAAGCCAAAACCCGCTATCCCGACCAACGGCACATCATCTACACCGGCTCCATTTCGTACAATCTGTCCGACAAGCTTAAGGAACTGGGCATGCGCCCCGAACTCGTTTTCCTGAAACCGATCCGCGTGCTGACCCTGCTGGTCAAATGTATCAAGGAACTAGTTGCCGAGACTCAAAAGACCTCATAACCCATTCGGCTCGAATACAGGTTGAATGCAACAGGACTACACTGGATCCCGTTATGGGGACGCGAACAGTGAACGGCAGAAGAATATTCTGCTGAAGGGCGGCATCATCAACCACATGAAAAGCAAATAGCCGCAATGGAAGAACTCTCCCCCGACCCGCAATTCCTGCTCGAACTGGCTGAGGCGCGCATGCCCTTCGGTAAATACAAGGGGCGTCTATTAATCGACCTTCCGGAGCCATATGTCGTTTGGTTCCGGCAAAAAGGCTTTCCCAACGGCACGCTCGGCAAACAACTTGAAACCGTCTACGTCATCAAGGCCAATGGGCTGGAACACCTGTTTGACCGGTTGCGGTAAATGCAGACGGAGCGAAAACTCCGTCTACACGTTTCTACTGTTCGATGGCTTGGGCGCGGGGGCGGTAGAGGAGTCCGTAGAACATTTCGAGGTAGCGGCGGGTTTCCTCGCGGTCAATATTGGAAATGTGTTTCCAGAAGCCGTAGATGCGGGTGAGCTTTAGCAATCGTGCTGCGTAAAGCTCCCAGGTGTAGGCGGCTTCAACGCGGTCGAGTGCGCCCTGCGAAATTCGGTCCCAATGGGAGGCGTCCTTTTCGACTTGGTCATAAAACGCGCATATCTTCCGCGCGGTTTCGTCTCCGCGGTTAGGATCGATGTGGAAGCCGCTCTTGCCGTCTTCAATGATTTCAAACGGACCGCCGAAGCAGGTGGCGAAGACCGGTAGACCGGTACCCATCGCTTCGATCACCGTTAAGCCGAAGGCTTCGAACAAGGCGGGTTGCACGAAGGCGCCTTTTTTATCCGCGATGCAGCGATACAGTTCGCCATTAAAATTTCGGTCCGAGCTGGCCTTGACCCAGCGGATGCAGCTATCGAGGCCATGCTTATCGATCAACTCATGCATGAGGCGACACTGCTGCTGTTCTTCCGAGTCGGACGACTTTTCCGGATCCACGACGCCGGCGACCAGAAAGAGGTTGGCCTTTTCCTGCAGCTCGGGACACTCGGCGTACCATTTTACAAACCCGGTGACGTTCTTGATGTGGTCGAGCCGGGACATGGCGAACAACAACGGTTTATCCTGATCCGCCAGTTCCCCCCGTTCATCTTCACCGGGAGGCCCGTAGATCATGGCATGGATGTCGTCGTGCAACGTCTGCAGGCGGCGATCGGTATCCGTGTAGGGGAAATAGACCTCGGTATCGGCGCCGGGAGAAATAATGTTGAATTTGGGGTCGAAGACGTTGATGCCCTGCAACACGCGATAGAGACCGGGCATGGTAAAGGTTTGGTAGCTTTCATACTGCCCTACCCCTTCGTCGGTACCGGCGATCTCCTGATAGGTGCTGGTGATGATGAAGTCGGCGGTGTTCATGGCAATGAGGTCGGCGGTAAACTGGCAGGAAAAGTGGTATTCGGGATCGTGCTCCTTCCAGTTGAGCGCGGAGAACAGGTATTTGGTTTTTTCCAACGCATGGGCAATGTTGCACTGCGTAACACCAAGGCGCTGCGTCATCAGCGACGCCACCAGGTTGCCATCGGAATAGTTGCCGATCACCAGATCGGGCCGCCCCTGCAGTTCAGCCACCAGATCGCGCTCGGCTTCGAGAGCGAAGCGTTCGAGGTAGGGCCATATTTCAAAGCGCGAAATCCAGTGGGGAACGACTTCTCCGTTTTCATTGCGGAATGGCACACGAAGGATGACCGCGTTCTCCGTCCCGAGAATCGGTTCGATCCGTTGATTGCAGGTGGTTCCTTCGGCGTCCGGAATCAAGCGGGTCAGCACTACGATACGCGGTTCGATATCAAGCCCCTGCTCATACAGGTCATGCCGCATCTGCTTTTCGAGCGCGCGCACCTGGTCGAGAATGTACACCACCTGCCCGCCGGTATCCGGCAGCCCCAGCACACTCGACTGACCGAAGTAGCCGTGCGGCGAAAGGATTCCTAGTCGCGACACCATCGGAATGCGGCTCAAAAATTCTTCC
>JBNKSB010000249.1:0-23468 GCA_050297095.1 Pontiella sp.
AGTTCGTCGATGTTCATCGCGGCGTACATGCCGTCGCGGTAGAAATCAAGGTGGCCAGAGGTTTCCCACAGGTTGGATTTGCCGACGTGCGGGGTGTAGACGATGTCATAGCCGTTCTTGAAGTGTTCGCGCTTCCAGAAATCCTCGATGATCGAGCGGATGCGGCCGCCTTTCGGATGCCAGTGGACGAGCCCCGGACCAACGTTTTCTGAAATGGAGAAGAGGTCGAGTTCCTTGGCGAGCCGGCGGTGATCGCGCTTCTTGGCCTCCTCGATCTGCTGGAGATACATTCGCAGTGCCTTCGGATTCGGGAAAGCCGTTCCGTATAGGCGCTGCAGCATCGGGTTGGTTTCAATGCCGTGGAAATAGGAGCCGGCGACATTCATCAGCTTAAAGGCCTTGATCTTGCCGGTGCTTTCCACGTGCGGACCGCGGCACAGGTCTTGGAATTCACCGCAGGAATAAAAAGTAATCGGCTCGCCTTCCGGAATCTCATCGAGCCGTTCGAGCTTATAGGTCTGGCCCTTCAGGATGTCCTTGGCTTCGTCGCGCGAGACCTCCTTGACTTCGAAAGGATGGTCCTCCTTGATGATTTTCTCCATCTCGGCTTCGATGCGTTCGAAGTCTTCCGGTGTAATGCGTTCCTTAAGATCAAAATCATAGTAAAAGCCGTCATCGGTCGAAGGACCGATGTCGAGCTGAACACCATTAAACAGGCGACATACCGCAGCCGCCATCACATGCGCCGCGCTGTGGCGCATCTTCTCAAGTTCATTCAGTTCCGTTTTCATAAAGCTAAAAGAATCTCCCGTAAAAAGAGGAAGAATATAGGGGGAAGGCTTCATGCTGTCAATTGGCGGCGATTCCTAATAAAACCGTCCATCGGTCATGCCAGTACTTTAATTGTACAGGTCGGGAGGGCATGCGGCTTGAGCTAGGAAGGGATTTTCCGATGCTGAATTTATTTGAAATCATGGGTGACAAGCAGAGTTACGGAGGGTTGCGGCCATAGCGATCCATTTGAAATGGGTGTATTCCGAACCGGCGAGGAAGGGTGAACAGCACAACAATGCCGTGGTCGTGATGCAATACCTTGAAATGCTTGGAAGCGGAAGGGTTTGATAAATGGGGAAATGGATTGTTGCGATCGGGTTGGCTATCGTGGCCATCGGGCTTATTCTGCAGTTTGCGCCGTGGCTGCTGAACTGGTTTGGCCGTCTGCCCGGTGATATCCGCATCGAGAACGAACACTCCAAGGTGGTTATTCCGATCACATCGATGGTGGTGGTCAGTATTGCTTTGACCGTGCTGATGAATCTGCTTCGGCGCTAGGTTTTCCATAAAAAAAAGGCCGGTACAAGACCGGCCTTTAAAGTTGGTGGAGGATATCGGGATCGAACCGACGACCTCTTGAATGCCATTCAAGCGCTCTCCCAGCTGAGCTAATCCCCCGTAAAAGGACGTGCTTTATACGTGCTCGGGTGGGGCGAGTCAATCCGGTTTGTGCAGTTTTTTGACTGTGATTTGGCCTGTGCCAAATGCGGGATATACACTAGGAAACCGGCGTAAATGCGTAATATCGGATTTGCTTTTTCCGGCTCTTCGGGGCAAATTCCCTTTTCCCATATATATAAAGGAAGCACAGGGCATTTTTTTGAATTTGTTTGGGGTTGACAGGGTCGGGCCGATTCCGTAGTTTCCGCCCCTTGATTTTTTGGAAAGAAAGCCCATTTCGGGTAATGAGGTCATTTATGGAAGCATATGCTGTAATTGAAACCGGCGGAAAACAGTACCGCGTTCAGCAGGGCGACGTTCTCGATGTGGAACTGCTCGATGCTGAAGCAGGTTCCAGTGTTGAATTTAATGCGCTGGCTGTTTCTAACGGTAGTGAACTTTCGATAGGCACCCCGGTTGTAGACGGTGCTAAGGTAAAAGTTTCAGTTGTAGAGGACCTGCGCGGCAAGAAGATCTATTCCTTCAAAAAGAAACGCCGCAAAGGATATCGTCGTAAGATTGGTCACCGTCAGGACCTGACCAAGATTAAAGTGGAAGAAATCAGCGCATAGGTTGTAGGGAGGTTCGTCATGGCTCATAAAAAAGGACAAGGTTCATCCAGCAACGGTCGCGACTCGAATGCACAACGTCGCGGCGTAAAGCGCTTCGGTGGCGAGAAGGTAACGGCCGGCAGCATCATTGTTCGTCAGTTGGGAACACGTTTCCATCCCGGCGTGAATGTTGGATGCGGCAAGGACTACACCCTGTTTGCCCTTAAGGATGGCGTGGTTGAGTTTAACAAGCGTCAGCGCAAGGTGCATGTTCGCGAGGTAACGGCCTAAAGCAGGTCCATCCAAGCATGCAAAGGCGGGTTACGGCCCGCCTTTTCTTTTGGGCGGAACTTGGTTCCGCCGATTCTGGTTTTAGGGATTAGGTTTTAAGTAGCGAATAAATACGGCATGCTTCCCTCCTAATAACAGACCTCTTGAAACTTAACACTTAATCACTTAAAATTTCCCCTTCATGAAACACGTAGTTTTCAAGGATCGCGTCAAGCTGTACGTCCGCGCCGGAAACGGCGGGAACGGTTGCGTCTCGTTTCGCCGTGAAAAGTTTATTCCAAAGGGTGGGCCGGACGGTGGCGACGGTGGGCACGGCGGTTCGGTCGTCCTGCAGTGCGATGCCAACGAGGATTCACTGTTGCCGCTCTACTACCAGCCGCATCAGCGTGCCAAAAACGCACAACCGGGCATGGGGTCGCAGTGCCATGGTAAAAACGGGGCGAGCTGCGTCGCCAAGGTTCCATGCGGCACCATCGTGACCGAGGCCGAAACCGGCGAGTTCGTTGGCGAGTTGCTGAAAGACGGTGATGAGCTGGTCGTCGCCAAGGGCGGCAAGGGCGGACTCGGCAACATCCATTTCAAGAGTTCTACCAACCAAACACCCCGGCAGTTTACAGAGGGCACCAAAGGCGAGGAAAAGGCGCTTTGGCTTGAACTCAAGCTTGTGGCCGATGTCGGGCTGGTCGGCTATCCCAACGCCGGCAAATCAACCCTGCTTAGCAAGCTCACCCATGCGCATCCTAAAATTGCGCCGTATCCCTTCACCACCATCAATCCGATCATTGGAACCATGGAGTTTGAAAACTTCAGCCGCCTTCGTGTCGCAGACATTCCCGGACTGATCGATGGCGCCCATGACGGGGTAGGGCTGGGGCATGAATTTCTTCGGCATATTGAGCGGTCGCGTTTTCTGCTGTTCGTGATCGACATGGCCGGGACGGATGACCGCAATCCATCCGATGACTTTCTGCATCTGCGTGAAGAGTTGCGCCTGCACCGCGAGGAGTTGAGCTGCACACCCTATCTTGTGGTGGCCAATAAGATGGATACCCCCGGAGCCGATGAGTTGCTCAAGGAGTTCGAAAAACGCACGGGCGAATTTATCTATCCCATTTCCGCCGAGCTAGGCGAGGGGTTGGATCCCGTACGCGAACATCTCTACAAACACTTCTTCGAAACGACCAAACCGCGGAATTTCGAGGAATAGATGCTTCTCTCAGAGGAGCAAAGGCCGCAGAGAAAAGCATTTTAATGTCGGATTTCAGTTAAGTGCGGACATGTGGTGTAGAGACCGCTTACCCGAAGGGAAGCGGTGAGCCTGTTGAGAAAGTTCCGATATTTGTTGTAGGGCGAAAATGGTTGAAAACCTTTCCGCCGCGGCTGAAAGGTCTATGTCCGTTTCAGCCCTACAAATACATACATCTAGTTGATCAGCAGGATGTGCCCGTGCCGGGCATCAATGGACACGGTTATGCATTCGGCGGTTTATCGACAGTCTGAGCGGTGGGGTTTCTGTGCGGGGAAACGTTTCCTTCGCTATACTCAGGTAAACGTTCGCTACACCTCGTGATCCCGCAAACGTTCGTTTGGTGAATAGGAATGGATCTCTGCGTCCTCATCCTCTCTGCGAGGAATAAAACAGCTTATTGTTGCGACATCTTCGCGAGGGCTTCGAGCTTCGTCAGTGCCGCGCCGGATTCGATGGATTCGATTGCAAGGGCAATGCCGGCCTGTGGATTATCAACCTTGCCGCTGGCCATAATGGCGAAGGCGGCGTTAAGTAGGACGATGTCGCGCTTCGGCCCTTTTTCACCCTTGAGCAACGCGAGCGTGGTTTTGGCGTTTTCGGCGGGTTCGCCGCCGACGAGGTCGTCGGCTTTTGCCAATTCAAATCCCAGCCCCGAAGGCTGGACTTCGTAGCTCTCCAGCTTGCCGCGCCGGATTTCCGTGACCATCGTGGTCGTGGTTGTCGTCAGCTCATCCAGGCCATCGTTGCCATGAACGATAAACTGCCAGTTCATTCCAAGCTGGGCGCAGGCATCGGAAACGATCGGTACGAGCTCTGGCTTGAAGACGCCCATGATCCCGTTCTTGACGCCGGCCGGATTGCAGAGCGGCCCGAGAATGTTGAAGATGCTCCAGATGCCCAGTTCGCGGCGGGGGCCGACCACGTGTTTCATGGCCGGATGCAGGCCGGGCGCAAACAGGAAGGCGATGCCGATCTCCGCTAGGCATTTTTCCATTTGCTGCGGGGTATACTGAATGTTGACGCCGAGCTCGGACAGCACGTTGGCCGCTCCGCACTTGCTCGAGACGCCATAGGAGCCATGTTTGGCCACGGTCACACCGGCGCCGGCAATGACGAAAGCCGCCGTTGTGGAAATGTTGAAGGTGTGGGCTCCATCGCCTCCAGTGCCGACGATGTCGACCGCATTCGGATCGTCGCACTGCACCTTGGTCATGTTGGCGCGCATCGTTTCGGCGCAACCGGCAATGACTTCCGGCGTTTCGCCCGTCTGCCGCAAGCCCATGATGAATGCTCCGATCTGTGCCTCGCTGGCTTCGCCTGCCATGATGTTCGCCATGGCAGCGGCGGCATCCTCGCGGGTGAGGGGTTCCTGATTGACGAGTTTGGCGATGGTTTCCTTGATCATGGTGTTGCTCCCGGTGATTTACAATGGTTGAAAACGATATTCAAAGCCTTGGCAGAATGGAAGGTTGGATGGCAACCATTTCATTGCAACAATAATCTAGGCGTATGGACGTTGCATTAAGGTTGGAATAGGGCAATCAAAGGATAAAGAATGAAATTGCACCCGCACGTGGTCTCGGTTCTTGTCGCCATTCTTCTATTGGCATTATATCCCGGTGTAAGTCAGGCGACTTCTATTATTAACAGTAACTCGACCATGTACTTGCTATGGCAGAGCGAATCCAATGTTGTCTATTTGATTGAGAACTCGCTCGGATTGGAAGACGGTACATGGACCAACAGTATCCCTGAAATTGTGGGATCAGGCGAGGCGATGCAACAGGCGGTAACCAACAGCGTAGGTCTGCCTCTGCCGGGTTCTGCCTTCTTTCGGGTGGTAACGTTTGATGCAACCAATGTTTCGAATCAGGATATGCTGACGCCCCCGTTCTATAATTCGGCCACCAATGCTTCATTCCGAACGGAAGTAAACCGGTTTGTCTACTATGCACGGAAGGAAGTCTTTCACCATCCGCTGGAAGATGTATCCGGGAACATGCCGATATTCTCTGTGCCCGCAACGGGGGAATTCGGGGCGACCAAACCACTTTGGGGCACCCCGAGCTCGTACCATCCGGCGGTGGACCTGCATGTGGGCAATGGCGAAACGAATGTCAATCTTTATGCCGCTCATGACGGCGTGGTTTCGGTCTACCGGGATGCCGATAAATATCGGCACTACCTCTCCATCACCAAAGATATCAACGATGCCGATGGCAATGTATTGGGTAAACTTTCAACCCTCTATGCACACATTGATTTGGATTTGGATGAAGCTGGCGGATTGTTTATGGACGGTCAAACCGTTGCGAAAGGCGATCTTGTTTCGCGGAATCTATGGAGTGGTACTGTGGGCGGCCCCCATCTCCATTTCGAAATCCGCTATTATCGTGCCGGAGAAATTGGCAAAGAGGAATTTTATGGGGGGGCGCTGTATAGCGAACCTTCAGCCGGTCCATGGATCTATGGCTACTGGGATCCGCTAGTCGGATATGGGTTTGCCCATCCGTCCAATCATAGGCTGACGCTCTACTGATCCGATCCCTCGCCTCGCCGGCAGTCTTGAAGGCTAGAGTAAAAAAAAGAGCGTCCGGTTTGGACGCTCTTTGCAGAAAAGCTATGTTGCTGCTTAGGCAACTTTTGCTTTTGCGGCTTCAACCACCTTGGTGAATCCCTGCGGATCGTGGATGGCGATCTCGGAGAGGACTTTGCGGTTGAGGTTGATGCCGGCCTTGTTGCAGCCGTCGATGAAACGGCTGTAGCTGATGCCATTCATACGGCAGGCGGCATTGACGCGCACGATCCACAGGCGGCGGAAGTTGCGCTTCTTGTGCTTGCGATGCACATAGGCCATGGCCTGTGCGCGATCGACGGCTTCCGTGGCTTGACGGAAAAGCTTGCTACGGGCACCGCGAAAACCCTTGGCGAGCTTCAGGCGGTTGTTTCTTCTACGGCGCGTGGCCGGTCCATTGGTTGCTCTTGGCATGATGTTTCTCCAGCAATTAGATAAACGGGGTGATACGCTTCATATCGGCCTGATCGACGATATCCTGGCTGCGCAGTTTCCGTTTCTGTTTACGATTCTTGTTCGACAGGATGTGGCTTCCACCCATGTGGTTGCGCTTCAGCTTGCCGGTACCGGTTTTGCTAAATCGTTTAGCTGCACACTTTTTTGTCTTTGTTTTAGGCATAATAGCACCGTTCGTTTAATAAATTTATTCCAATGCGGGATCGGGGGACCGCGCAAAAGAGGAGGATTTATAGGGGAACCCCTAGGGCAAGTCTAGTGTTTTTTTCGTAATAAATGGGCTATTTGGCATCCTTTGATCTACCGAAAATCAAAGGGGTTGCGTCTGGTTCCCTTCGATGCAGAGGACAAGGCGCCCGGGACCGAGCCGGCGCGCCCTGCACAGGCTGTTGGGCAGGGTCTTGCGGGCGTGCGACTCCAGCTCGTCGGGTTTGAAGCCGCGCCGGATGGAAACGAGTCCGTCGTAGCGGGCAAAGCTGTTGCGATAGAAGAGGGAAAGAGCGGAATAGCCTAGATAGGCGGCCCTATTGCGTTCCAGATCGCTGAATACCATGCGGACGCGCACGTGTGGATGCCAGAGCCGCAGAAGCCTGGCAATATCCTCTTCCTCCAGATGGTGCAGGAAATGGTTGGCAAAGACAAAGTCCACCGGTTCCCGGGGGCTTCGGGACAGCAGATCCTGTTGGCGAATTTGCAATCCTTCAACATCGCCATAGGTGGAGCGGGCATACTCGATAATCCGTTCATCTAGATCACAAGCCGTGATGCGTAGATTAAGATTGAGTTCTTTCGCCTTTCGTAACAGCCACACATCGATATCACACCCTCCGGCCCCCATGTCGAGAAGGTGGTATTCGCGCTTCGGCTCCTTGAGCATGTCGGCCAGTACCCATTGCTTTAGAATGGCGCGGTAGCGCGATACCAACCGGTTGATGGATGCGAACTGCCGAACAGTACGCAGCAATAGGTGCTCCGGGCATCCTGGGTCATCCATCAGCTCGGGCATGCCGGATCGAATGGCCAAATCAGGCAGCATGGGATTCCTCTTTTTTGAATGTCACCGCTTCGAGCAGACCACCAAAGAAGCGACGGCTGGAATGCACCGTGAATCCGCGGCGGGCAAACCGTTGCTGCAGCTCTGTGCGGTCAGGATAGAGTTTAAGGCTGTCGGCGATATAGCCATAGACATCCGGGTTTCCGTGGAGCAGCAGTCCCCAGAATCCACCCCAGAACTTGAGCAGGAAGTGGCTGATCGCTTGGCCGACCTTGTTTTCAGGCTTGGAAAAATCGAGAAAGGCGGCATAACCGCCGGGTTTCAGGATTCGGGATATTTCATCGACGGCTTGGTTGAGATCTGGGGCATTACGCAGGGCATAACCGCCGGTGACGATGTCGGTGCTTTCTGTTTCGAAGGGAAGTACGGCCATACTCCCCTCGACATAGGAAACGTTAAATGCATCGGTCCGCTTGTCGGCGATGGCCAGCATTTCGGGTGTGAGATCGAGCCCGTTGACCTTTCCTTTGGGATAGCGAGTCGCCAATAAGCGGGTGAGATCCCCCGTGCCGCAGGCGAGATCGACGCAACCGGGTGATCCGGATTCCGGCAAGCCGCCCAGCAGGTATCGTTTCCACGCCTTATCGCGGCCGAAGGAGAGGGCCTTGGTGATAAAGTCGTATTTCGGGGCGACCTCGGCAAACAGGTTGCGGTTGAACGATTGTTTGGATTCGGGGGCTCCGATGTATTCCAAGGGTTTGAGATTGAAGCGCGTAGTCATTAGGCAGTCGCCTTTCGTTTGGTGTTGCAACTTTGGTTTCCGGGAATCGTGAGCATGGCAAAATAATGGGCGAGCCGTTCGCGAATGGTTGGGTGCAACAGGACTTGTCCGATCAGAAAATGTCTCACTCGGGAAAGAAGGAGACCTTGGCGGGTGCCCAGCCACATGCCGCGTTCCGCACGACTGGCGGCCACGTTGAAGGCTTGGCGCCGGACGCGGGTATATTCGGAAAATACCCGGTCGGCGGTCGCTGGGGACTCGAGTGCGGTGGCAAGGGCGCGGGCCAGATGGGCGGCGTCGGCGAACCCGGTATTCATGCCTTGGCCTCCGATCGGGCTCAGGACATGGGCGGCATCGCCGCAAAGGAGAACCCGACCGCTCCGGTAGGTTTTGGCCAACCGCCGTTGCGGGCGGAACCAGCTGTCAAACACGGCGGGCGTAGCGGACAGATCGATGCCGGTTCTCTGGCCAACTTGATCCGCGACGGTTGCGCCGAGATCATGGTCGTCGGGGTTTTCCTGCAACGGCATTTGAACGATCCAGCGTCGTTTTCCGTTGGAAAGAGGGAACGCTTCGACGGATCCCTGTTTGCCAAAGTAGAGCCGGGCTTCCGATCCCCAGGTGGTGTGGTCGTTGAAGTCGGCCATGAAAAACTGCGAGCGATAGAAGCGGCCGGGGAAGGGAATCTGAACGTGGTTTCGCACCGCGCTGCGATGCCCGTCGCAACCCGCCACATAGGCAGTGGTATAATCGGAGTACGCCAGGCTGTTCACATCCTGAAGCCGAATGCGAACCGTGTTGCCATCTTCCTTGCGGCTGGTGAACCGCATGCCGTCGAGCAAGGTCACGGAGGGGTATTTTTCCAGGTTCCGGCGCAGAATCGAGATGGTTTTCGACTGGGGGAGAGAGAGGATGCAACGGTGCTCGGAAGGAAGTTTGGAAAAATCGACATCGCCGAGCCGCGTTCCATTTTCATAAACGGCGGCGTTGGTAATGGGGATGCCTTTTTCGACAAACTCGCGATCCAGCGAAAGCTCCTGGAGGATGTCCAAAGACGGCGGGGTGATCCCGATGGCCATGGATTCTTTCGGAGGCTGGGTGCGACATTCGGCGACAATAACGCGCAGTCCGCGTTTGCCAAGCAGGTTGGCCAACAGCAGACCGATGGGGCCGGCGCCAATGATGATGATGTCGGTATCCCGTTTTTCGGGAGCGGGGTGGTTGTTCATTTTTTCCTCCTTTTGTTGTTTTGATCGTGCGGGGAACCAGAAGGGAACGCGTTGCTGGTAGGTGCGGAAGGCGTCGCCGAAATAACGGATGAACCGTCGTTCCTTAAGGATTGCGCCTACGACGCAATAGCCGGTCCAGGCGAGGGCAAGCACCAACTGGTCGGGCGTCCATGTGGTTGTCAACCAAAGCAGTAGCGCGAAAGAGATGTAGATGGGTTGGCGCACGTGTTTGTAGAGACCCTGTGTGGCAAAGGGCTTGTAGACCGCCTTGCGGTTGCGGAATACGGCCCACCAGCCGACGAGCCCAAGCTGTAGATCGAGCTGGGCGTCGGCCATCGATTTGCCGAGCAGCAGCCAGCCACCCGCCGCAATAACGCCCATGAAAACGGACATCCCCGTCCCCGCCTGCCACCAAACGACACCGGAGGGGGACCACAGCACGAAGGCAGCGAGGAGCTGCAGGGAGGAGATGGTTACGAAAACAGTCGTGGAAATCTTGTTGCCGATGCCGAGGGGAGCCAGCTTGGCCATGAAGCGGCGGCCTTTGGGGGATAGCAGCCATGAGTGGCTGACAGGGAAGGTCGCCAGCAACAACGCGTTGGCAAGCAGACTGCTCCATCCGTGGAAGGGTCCGATCCCGAAGCGCAGTCCGGTGAAGAGCGAAATGGCCATCGCGACGACAGCGGCACCAAAGGTGAGGTGGCATGCCAGTCCGTAGGCGAGTGCGACGATACGTTGCGGCAGGGTGTGGTTTGCGGGATGTGTGTTCATAGTTGTTTCCTCGGGTGGGGCTTTGCGTGGACGAGGTTTAGGTAGGCCGGCAGAACCAGCAGGTCGCAAAAGAGGGCCGAGGCCATCATGCAACCGGTCAGCAGGGCAAATGTGTTGGTCGGAATAAAGCTTCCGAAGGCCCCCATCCAGAATCCGCCAACGAGCACGATGGACGAGACGACCAGTGCGCGGCCAATCCGCTGCGTGGTGGCCTGGGTGGCTTTGTCGACCGGAAGATGCCGGAAGGTTTGGAAATGATGGAGATAGTGAATCGTGTCATCGACCGCCAATCCGATGACGACGGCAGCCACCATGGTGGTGGCGGTGCTGAGGTCGATGCCCAGCAGTCCCATCAGTCCCGCGCCCCAGATGATCGGAAGAATGTTGGGAATGAAGGCGGGGATCAGAACGGCGGGTGACCGGAAAAGCAGGCAGGTGGAGACCAGAACAATCAACAGTGTCATTCCGAAGCTTTTGATCAGCGTAGCGACCAGTTTGTTGGAGTCGCGAACCACCTGGTAATAGGCTCCGGTGACGGCGACTTCCCAGTCGGGCCCCGGCGTGGTTTCCGCAATTTCAGCGATTCGGTCGCAAATTCGGGAGGCCTGGGCCGATCCGATGTCGCCGAGGTGGACCTGTAGGCGAATCAGTCGGCCATCATCGGCAAGCAGTCGCTCAGCCATGGAACCGTGTTCGTTAGTCGCAGCCGGCATTTTGGAAGCCTCGTCAGCAATCGAGCTGGTGCCGACGACATCCGGAAGGGCTTCAATTTTATCCACAAGGCTGCGCAGGTCGGGAATATCCTTTATCGGGTTGAGAGCCGAGCCGTCGCGTTTGCGGATGAGTAGGTCGAGTGAACGTACACTGCCGAGCTCGCGGCCGACCTGGTCGTGGGCAATAAAAGTGGGGTCGTGCTTTTTGAAGAAATGGATGAGATCGGTATTGTTTTCGATGTTGGAGGCCGCCCAGCAACTACCCGTCGTGATCAGGGATGCGATGAGTAGGATGAGTGCCGGTTGACGGACCGGCCACCCGGCCAGCAGTTTCAGGAAGCGGTTCATCCATGTGGATTTGCTTCGCGCCGGCCGCTCGGGGGTCCAACCCAGGGCAATCGGAAGAATTGCAAAGGCGTAGATCACGGAAAGGCTTACGCCGGCCGCAGCAAAAATACCGAAGAGGCGGACGGCCGGAATCGGACTCAAGACCAGCGACAGCAGCCCGGCGGCAGTCATGGCTGCCGTGAATACGCAGGGCTTCCATACGGTATGAATGGCTGAGCGGATCGCGTCCGCTCCTTTCTCCCCGCTGTCGACCGCATGGATCCAGGCATCGAGCAGATGGACGGCGACGGACACCGACAGTACGATGACCACTGGGGGCAGCAGGGAAGTAATGCTGTTGAGTTCAAGGCCGCAGGCCGCGTACAGGCCCAGGGTTGTGAGCAGACTTAGCACAACGATCAGCATGGGCAGTACGACGCCGGCGACGCGCCGGAAAAGGAGCGCAAGCATGATCATCATTGCCAAGCCGGAGAGAGGGGTTACCACCTGCTGGTCGCGGGCGATATGGCTGGCAACGCTTGCTTTGAGCAGCGGAAGCCCCACCACGTGAACTTCACCCCCGATCTTTTCCGGGGCCTCGGCCTGCAGCGTTTTCAGCAATTGCGAGCGTGCGTCGCGCGGCTGATCGGAACGAAGCACCAGAAGAATTCCGATGGTTCGACCGTCCTCCGAAACGACACCCGGTTGCGGAGTGGACGGCGACGGCACATGAACCTCGCGGATGCCATCGAGATTCCGCAACCAATCCGCATCGTTCTGCAACTGCCGGAATCCGGCGTCGGAGTTGAGGTCGTCCCGGGTAACTACCACCATGAGCTCGTAGTCACTATCGAACTCGCGCTGGAAGGTTTCATAAACCTGATCTTTGCGGGCTTCGTCGGACTGCATGGACTGGTTGTCCTGCTCGATGCCGAGATCGCGGATAAACCAGGCTGCCGCTAGGGCAACCAGTACGGTTACGGCCAGTATCGCTGTCCGTTGGAGGGAGGGGTTCATGAGGGAATTGCCTACAGGGTGGCGGCCAGTGTTGCTTCCGTTTCATTCCGTGTGGAGCCGGCGTGGGCGGGGAGGTATTCAAGCAGGGCGGTTTCGATCGTCAGGCCGGGGCCGAAGGCCATGGCGCAGATGGGGTGGTTTTCGTCCATTCCTTGGCGATTCAGGATGCGGTGGAGCACAAACAGGACCGTAACGGCGCTCATGTTGCCGTACTGCCGAAGGGTTTCGCGGGAATCTTCCAGCTGTTCCGGGTTCAGGTTCAGTTCCTTTTCAACGCGGTCGACGATTGAGCGCCCCCCGGGATGTACCGCCCATGTTCCAATGTCATCTAGCTTCCACGGTGCATTGCGGAATACGGTTTCCATGAGGCCACCGATATTGCTGGCAATGATGCCGGGCACATAGGTGGAGAGGCGAATATCGAATCCACGGTCGCCAACCTCCCAGGCCATCTCGCTTTCCCCTTCAGGGGCCAACGCGGAAACGAAGGATTCGATGGCTAGTGCCGGCCGGTTGTTCCGAGGTTCGCGGGCACTCACAAGAACAGCAGCGGCGCCGTCGGCAAACAACGAGTTGGCCAGCAGGCTGTCGGCTTCCTCGCGAAACTGGAGATGCAACGAGCAGAGTTCGAGACAGACCACAAGCACCACGGCCTCTGGATCGGCCTGGCAGAACTGATGCGCCATGCGCAGGGCGGGAAAGGCGGCATAGCAGCCCATGAAGCCGATGTTGTAGCGTTGCGTGCCTTGCGGCAGGCCCAGTCCCTTGATGAGGTCCAGATCGGGGCCGGGGTTGTAGAATCCAGTGCAGGATACGGTCACCACATGCGTGACGTCGCTCGGCTTGAAGCCGTCCGCCTTTTCCAGCGCCTTTCGGCCCGCTTCCACCACGAGCTTGCCGGCGCATTCGCGGTAGTAGCGGTTGCGTTCCCCGGTGGTGGGCTCGATGATCCGTCCGTCTTCATCCTCGTGAAACAGGACCGCTTCGGCGTTGGGGCCAAAATCCGGTAGGACACTGTAACGGGTATCGATGCCGGAATGGTCGTAGATGCCGTGGATCAGGCGGCGGTTGCGCTTGCCCGGCAGCCAGCCGACCATGCGGTCGCGGGCATAGTCCTGCCGGTAGGAGTATTGCGGGAGAATCGGTTCGATGTGGTGGATGTAGGTTTTCATGTTTAGCCTTCTGATTCGTTCTTGGTGAGCGTTCCGGTAATGCGGCATTCGATCTGGACGGTGTCGTCCACCTTGATGAAGCCCATGACCGACGGGGGTTTTAGTCCAAAAGCCGTCAGCGAAACCGGGAACGTCATATTGCAGCTGACCAGATTGCCTTCTTGCTGAAAGCCGGAGAGCTTGGCTTTCACATCCTGTTCGTTGCCGTGCATTTTGAGGTGAAGCATGGCAATGGTCTCTTGTTCTTCGCAAATCAGCGTTTCGGCCAGGGTGCCTTCGATGGTCTTGAAGTGGTCCATGTCGAACATCTTGTACATGTTCGCGTCGCGCTTGCCGTTTTCAGTGGTCATGTCCTTAATGTTGAGCGAGGTCTTGGCCGATACGCGCAGCTTTCCGGTTTCCTGATCTTCTGCAATGACAGCGGCAAACGGCTTGGCGGCCACCTTGCCTTCAAAGTCGTGCAGGGTCGAGGAACCCTTGAAAACGATGTCGGCTCGGGCTGCGGCCTCGGTGGCCATTGCAGAACCTTGGGCCATTATTGCAACGGCGGTTAGTAACGCTAATTTCTTCAGCAACGGTGTATTCATTCGTGACTCCTTTGTTTGCATGGGGACAAGCTATATTGGGCGCTGGACGATTTCAACCAGAGTAATCTGAAGTTACCTTAAGTTTCGGAAGGTTGCGCAGGGAGAAGGGGAATGCTAGTTTTCGGCAAATGGAGAACACAGTATGCCGAAGGATGATGGAGTTTCGATCTTGGTCGTTGAAGATGACAAGGCGCTGGCTGAAGGACTTGTGCTGGGCCTTCGGGAGGCAGGCTATACCTGTTGCAGCGCCGAAACCGTAAAGGCGGCTGAAAAGTATTTCCAGCAGGAATCCCTGTCGCTTGTCTTGCTGGATATGGGGCTTCCCGACGGAGACGGCCGGGATTTTCTCGTGAAAATAAGAACGGAGAAACCCGCATTGCCGGTAATCATCACCACCGCCCGTTCAGGGATCGCCGATCGCGTGGATGGATTGGAGCGCGGAGCTGACGATTATCTGGTGAAACCCTACGCTTTCGAGGAATTGCTGGCGCGTATCCGTACGCAACTGCGGCATCTTCGGCGGAGCAGCCTTCAGCAATCCGTCGGCGACCTTTCCATTGATCTGCCAAGCCGTACGGCTTCCCGGGCCGGGCAGGTTCTCGATTTGACCCCGCGGGAGTTTGATCTGCTGGCCTATCTGGTTTCGTTGCAGGGCGAAGTGGCTACGCGCGAAATGTTGAAGCACGAAATCTGGAATATCCATTCCACCATGACGTCGATGGATAACGTGATCGATGTGCACATCTCGCGTCTCCGACAGAAAATGGACCCTCCCGGGTTGCCGTCGATGCTGCATACCGTGCGCGGGGTGGGATTCATGCTGAAAGAGGCCTCATGAAAAAACGTACCATTCGCGCCCGGTTCTTTGGCTCGCTGGCCATCTATACCTTGGTCAACTTTCTGCTTCTTGCCGCGGTGCTGGCTTCGTACGACTTATACGAATGCTACGAGTCCGGCGCTTTTCTGGAAGAGGAACTGGAAGAAATGGCCGTCATCGGCATTGTCATGCTGGTGCTTTTTCCAGTGAGTCTGCTTGTTGCTTGGAAAGTGTCGCACTGGTTGCTGCGGCCCTGGCGTTCCATGATGGAGCAGGCGGAAAGCATTAGCCGGGGGCGGCTGGAAGAACGAATTGCTGCGGAAAACCCGGCCGATGAAATTGGGCGGCTGGCAGGTACGCTCAACCGCACGTTCGACGAATACCAGGAGTTGCTCGACCGCGTACAGCGCTTTAGCTACGACGCCTCGCACCAGCTGCGCAATCCCCTTGCGGCGATTCGGACCAAGAGCGAGGTTTGTCTCAAGCATCCGCGCACGCCGGAGGAGTATCACGATGTCATCGGGGATGTGCTCGATAGCACGGTCCGTCTGAGCCGCACGGTCGATCAGCTCCTGTTGCTGGCCCGTGCCGCTGGCGGGGCCCTCGACGAATATCATCAGGAGATCGATGTAAAGGCGCTGGCCGAGAGTATTGTCGAGGAGGGCCGAATGATCGGAGAGGTCCGCGGCCTGACGGTCGATCTGGATGTTGCGCCGGATATGCCTGTGATTCGTGGCGTGCCGGAACTCTTTCGGGAAGCACTTTCCAATCTCGTTGATAATGCGCTCAAGTTTACACCGGAAGGCGGGCGCATCGTTGTATCGCTCAAAACGGTATCGTCGTCGCGGCTACGGATAGAGGTGTCCGATTCCGGCCCGGGTCTGACGCCAACCAAGCGGGCCACCATCTTCAGGCCCTTTGAGCGGGACAGGTCATCAGGCCGGGAAGGGGCCGGACTGGGGCTGGCAATCGTGGCGGATGTCTGCCAGGCGCACAACGGAATCTGTGGTGTCGATGACAGTTCGCTGGGGGGATGTTGTTTCTGGATGGAGTTCCCGATCTAGTTTCAGATGCCGGCTCCCATTCCCGGGACTTCGCGCGTACGAACCCTTACGCCGCCTTCGCTTCTCGTCACCAGACTGCCCGGCGGGGTGCTCTCCATCAGGAATACGTTGCCGGCCACCGTGGTACCCTTTCCGATAACCGTGTCGCCTCCCAGAATGGTGCTGTTGGCGTAGACGACCACGTTGTCCTCTACGGTCGGATGCCGCTGGATATGCTTGATAGGCCGGCCGTGTTCATCGAGCGGGAAGCTTTTCGCCCCGAGGGTCACGCCCTGGTACAGCTTGACGTTGTTGCCGATGTGGCAGGTTTCGCCAATGACGACGCCGGTGCCGTGGTCGATGAAAAAGCCTTTGCCGATCGTTGCTCCGGGATGGATGTCGATGCCGGTCAGCGAGTGGGTATACTCGCTCATGATGCGCGGGATCAACGGGACTTCGAGCTTGTAGAGTTCATGGGCGATGCGGTGCGAGGTAATCGCCACCACTCCAGGATAGGCCAGCTTTACCTCGGCATAGCTGAGGGCCGCCGGATCGCCGTTGTAGGCCGCCTTGACGTCTTCGATCAGGGCTGTGCGGATTTCGGGAATTGTTTCAATGAAGCGCTCAACAATTTCTGCAGTAGCTAGGGGAAGATTCTCAACCGGGGGTCGTTTTTCGTGCAGATCAGCGGCTCCCATCCATTGGAATGGAAGCGCCTTGGCCACCTCCTGCTGCAGGATTTTCGATGTGGTTTTCAGTTGTTTGATGAAAAAGGACCGGAAGTCGGCGGGTTCCGGCATCATTTTGCCGGGGAAGAGGACGTCGGAAAGCAAACGTAAGGCCTCTACGACCTGGTCGATCTCGGGATGCGCCCATAGTGGACGATCCGGCAGGTCGGCATCTTCATGGACGTAAAGTGGAATCAGCTGTGTGGCCGTTTTTTCAATTTGTTCAATCGTATTCATAGTGCGTCCTCATTGGTGGTCTTCAAGCTAGCGCGCACCACAGAGGCTTTGCAAAGTGAATTTGAGTCAAACTATTCTCGGCATTTCTATCCGTGTACCGTGCAGTGCGTCTATTCTAACGTTCCCGGATTCCGTCCACCCTTCAGGATCGGTCATGTGCATTTTTCAAATGCAGGCAATAAAACCAGCGGTGCAGAACTAAGAAATATCCTTGCAAATGCACCCTTTGTGCGGTTCCTTTTTATTTGCGTGACAATATGAAGGGCGCGATAGGAATGAAGAAATTTACATGGCTGATTTTAGGGTTGTTGGTCATTGTTGCCTTTGATGCGAATGGGCAGTCACGCGTGTGGTCGTCGAAAGATGGTTCCAGCAATGTCGAGGCCTATTATATCCAAGCGTCTCGCGGCAAGGTGATTCTGGAAAAGACCGATGGCTCCCGCATCGTAGTTCCCATGAGCCAGCTCTGCGAAGCGGATCAGAAGTATCTGGCGAGTGTCATCATTCCCGAGATCGAGGTCGATGTGTCCTCGGACGTGGAGCGCGACCGATCGGGCGGGTGGGACAGCGACACAGTGAGCGACGAGATCTCCTTCGAGATTGTTTTAACGAAGAAAAACAAGGAGCCCTGTTCCCGTTCTTTAAAGGCTCTGTTTTATGCTATTGGCAAAGACGGGCAGGCAACAGGCAGAAAGGTGTTGTCCAAGGTCGAGAAAAAGTTCTCGTTTGAGAAGAAGAACAGATTCTTGTTTAACGCCAAGGCATCCGCGAAAATGGAAAAAAGGCGGAATTGGTCTGAAGGATTTGAGTATGAGGGATATATTGTGATCATCCTTGACGACAAGGATCGCTTTATTGCGGCATCAGCCAACAAGAACATCTATGAGTCTCGCGTGGCCGCATTGCTGAAATTGAACAGTGGTGCCGAGGTGAACAATGATTTCAGATAGCCGTTGTGATCCTTGCAGGATGATGTGCTGAGGGATTGTAGCAGATTAAACTTTAACGGGGCCGGATCATTTAAAATAATCCGGCCCCGTTGTCTTGAGAGGAATACACAATGAAATACATCAGTACACGCGGGCAAATGGCGCCCATAGGTTTTCAGGATGCGGTCATGACAGGGCTGGCTCCAGATGGGGGATTGCTGCTTCCGGAATCGCTTCCGAGTATCGCCGGGAAGCTTGGTGCCTGGTCGACGCTGACCTACACGGATCTGGCCTTCGAAGTGATGCGGCTGTTTGCCACTGATATTCCGGATGAGGATCTGCGCCAGTTGGTCAATGACAGCTATGCCACCTTTGACCATCCCGAAGTGGCCCCGTCGGTCAAGGTCGGCGACGTGCATGTCCTCGAACTCTTCCATGGGCCGACGCTTGCATTCAAGGATGTGGCGTTGCAGTTCCTCGGCAACCTGTTTGCCTATATTCTCGAACGGCGCGGGGGTAAACTCAATATCCTTGGCGCAACCAGTGGCGACACCGGCAGCGCGGCGATCCACGGTGTGCGCGGAAAGCCCAATATCAACATTTTCATCATGCATCCGGCGGGCCGGACCAGTCCCTTGCAGGAAAAGCAGATGACCAGCGTGCTTGACGACAACGTGTTCAACCTCGCGGTCGACGGCACCTTCGACGACTGCCAGCACATCATGAAAACCACTTTCGCCGATGTGCCGTTCAAGACGGAGCATTCGCTCGGTTCCGTCAACTCGGTAAACTGGGCGCGCGTATTGGCGCAAACGGTCTATTATTTCTATTCCGCGTTCCAGGTGATGAAGGAAACCGGTGCGGCCTCCGTGCAGTTTTCGGTGCCGACCGGCAATTTTGGCGATATTCTGGCCGGTTATCTGGCGCAGCGCATGGGCCTGCCCATCAGCAAATTGATCCTTGCAACAAACGAAAACGATATTCTTTCACGCTTCTTCAATAGCGGGGCGTACGGAATGGCCAACGTGGTTCCGACCATCAGTCCCTCCATGGATATTCAGGTAGCTAGCAATTTTGAGCGCTACCTTTACTACAAGGTTGGTCAGAATGCTGTGGAGTTGACGGCCCTGATGTCCGGCTTCTCGCAATCGGGCGAGCTGTGTGTGCCGCTTAATGAAAACGGGGTGGTCGACAACCTCTTTGTGGCGGGACGCGGGGATACGGTTTCCACGCTGAAAACCATTAAGCGCTATCATGACGAGCATGGCTATGTACTCGATCCGCACACCGCCGTCGGCGTGCTGGTGGCGGAGTCGGAGCTTTCCGAAACAGAGCCGACCATCTGCCTCGCCACCGCGCATCCGGCCAAGTTTACCCAGGCGATCATCGATGCCATTGGCGAAGAGGTACATCATCCGACTCTCGATGCGCTGGCGGACGCCGAAACCCGCTGCGACTCGATTGCAAACGATGTCGACGCGGTAAAGCAGTATTTGGTGGGACATATCTAGCCGGGCCGGTTCCGTGTTTTTGCAATCGCTAATCAATATCTTTGTGGCGCCGGTCGCCGTCCGCGCAGCCCGTGTGCTTTCAAAAAAGCACGGTTCCCAGGATTTTTTCCATCAGGGTATCGCAATCTATTGCCCGGAGGCGCACAAGCCGCTCATCAAGGAGTCTCTGGAGGAGGTAGTTCGTTTCTTTGGTGATGATTGGCGTCGCTACCGCAAGAATGTCAAATGCATCATTGTTGATCCGGAAGTAGGTTCAACCCTGTGGTTTTCGAAACGAACCCTGCTGATCCGGGAAACAGACCCGAACCGCATGAGCTCGACGGTGCATATGGCGGGCTGGCTCATCGCTGACTTTCAGCGGATCTATGAACTCAAGCGGAGGTTTGCGCTGCATTGCATATGGAACCGGGGCGTCATTGATACCGCAAACGAAAGCGGTAAACGCCTGCGCGACCAGTATGTTGCCCTCCGCCAGAATGGCTGAAGTCTTCCGCTCTGTGAGGCGTGTTTAATCGACTCTCAGATCGAGTTCAACCGGGCAGCTCAACGAGTTGGAAATCGGACAGGTTTTTTCCGCCTGTTCCACGGCCTTGCGTGCCGCATCCACCTGCGAGGCATCTTCCAGTTCAACGGTAACAGCCACCTTGATCCCGGTGATGGTCAGTCCTGCAGGACCTTTCTCCATCGTGGCGGTGGCATTGCTCTTGTAGGAGCGCAGTTGGATCTTCGAGCGGTCGATGAAAAACAGGGCCGAGGTCATGATACAGGTGGCCACGGAGCTGGTGAGCAGGTCTTCCGGCGTCCAGATGTTTTCCGGTCCGCCAAATTCCGGCGGCGTCGCCACCTCGACGGTGGGTTTGCCTTCGCTGCGCATTTCCCCGGTCTTTTCCTGCTTCCAGTCTACGGCTGTTTCATAGGTCCACATAGCATTCTCCTTGGTACGTCGTTAAATGAACAGGTTGGCGTTTCCGCCGATTTCATCAATGTACATTGCCACGCCACCTTCCTCGATGCCATCGATTAGTTCTTCGCGTTTGATCCCCATCAGGTCCATGGACATCGAGCAGGCCACGAGCCTTACGCCGTTGTTGACGGCCGTGTCGATCAGCTCCTGCAGGTTCATCACATTTTTCTGTTTCATGATCCCCTTGATCATGGCCGCACCCATGCCGCCCATGTGCATCTTGGAGAGGGCCAGCTTCTTCGGCCCTTTTGGCATCATGAGGCCGAACATTTTTTCCACGAGGTTTTTCTGCACGGAAACCGGGCCTTCCTTGCGCAGGATGTTCAAGCCCCAGAAGGTGAAGAACAGCGTGACCTTGTAGCCCATGGTGGCGGCGCCATTGGCAATGATGAAAGCGGCCAGCGCTTTGTCGAGGTCGTTGCTGAATACCACGTTGGTGAAGCGCTTTTCTCCGGAACCCATCGCCATCGCGCAGGCCGAAGCGGTTTGTTTAACGATCACCGCACGGTATCCGCCCTTTTCGGGTTCCAGCGACTGCAACTGGTTTCCTGTCGAGTGGCACCACGCCGGGATGTCGGCGGCGAAGCCGGGATCGTTGGACAGGATACTGATCGCTTCGCCGTTGCGGACGCGTTCCAGTCCCTTGGCCAACTGAAGAACCGGGCCCGGGCATTGGAGTCCGATGGCATCGATCGTTTCCACGACCGGAGCTTCGGAGGCCGGAGCGGACACGCCTACGATGTCGTCGCCGGGATCGTCGAAGGTGGTTTCGTTTTCGGGAATGGTGTCCGGTTGGTGCGCCGTCACCATCATATAGGTTTTATAGCCGCCGGTCAGGTTGCGGCACTTGAATCCGTTCTGGGTTAGGATGCGACAGGCGAGATAGCCGCGCAGGCCGACCTGGCAGAAAACGAGGTATTCGCGATCCTTGTCGAGTTCGTCGAGCTTTCCGCGGAGTTGTCCCAGGGGAATGTTCTTGGCTCCGGGAATCGTGCCGCCCTCCACTTCTTCGGGGTTGCGCACGTCGATCAGCTTCTGGTGGTCGGCGGGTTTCAGCGCCGCGTCGACGTGGAATAGCTTTGCATCGCCGCGCAACACGTTGCAGGCCACAAAGCCCGCATAGTTGACCGGGTCCTTGGCCGAGCCAAACGGCGGGGCATAGGTCAGCTCCATCTCTTCGAGATCGTAGACCGTCAGGCCGGCACGAATGGCCACGGCAATGACGTCGATGCGCTTGTCGACGCCGTCGGCACCAACTGCCTGCGCGCCCAGCACCTTGCCGCTTTCAGGATCGAACAGGAGCTTGAGCGAGATGGGATGCGAGCCGGGATAGTACGAGGCGTGGCTGGCCGGATGGACATAGACCTTTTCATAGGCAATGCCTTGCCGCTTGGCCATTTTTTCACTGAGACCGGTCATGCCGATCGCCATGTTGAAGACCTTGCAGATGGCCGTGCCCTGCGTGTTTTTGTAGGCGCTGGTGCGACCGAAAATATTGTCGGCCGCAATGCGGCCCTGCCGGTTGGCGGGACCGGCCAGCGGGATGAGTGCGGGCTGGCCAGTCGCGAAGTCCGTGATTTCGACCGCGTCGCCGACCGCATAGATGTCAGGATCGGAGGTCAGCATGTTTTCGTTCACCTTGATCCCGCCGGTGGAACCGAGTTCGAGCCCGGCATTGACGGCCAGCGTCGCTTCCGGTTTTACGCCGATCGCCAGAATGGCCAGGTCGGTGTGCAGGCGGTCGCCGTCGCTCAGAATCAAATCCACTCCATCGCCGGCAGTTTCGAAGGCGGTGACGGAGGTTTCCAGTTTCAGGTTTACGCCGAAAAGGCGCATTTCCTGATGAAGGACCGTGGCCATTTCCGGGTCGGCCGGGCCCATTACCTGCGGGGCCAGCTCAATGAGTGTTGTATCGAGTTTGCGTTCGCGCAGTGCTTCGGCCATTTCGAGGCCGATGTAGCCACCGCCGATTACGGCTACCGATTTTTTCCCTTCGAGACCTTGGATAATCCGATCCATGTCCTCGAGATTGCGCAGCGTCAGAACCTTCGGATTGTCGATGCCTGCGATGGGCGGACGAACCGGTGCCGCCCCGGGGCTGAGAATCAGTTTGTCGTAGGCCTCGGTGTATTCTTCTCCGGTTTTTAGGTTATTGACCGTGAGCTGCTTGTTAGCACGGTCGATAGACGTCACTTCGCTCAACGTGCGCACCTCGATGTTGAATTTGCCGACCATTGCTTCCGGCGTGGTGACGAGCAGCTTCTCGCGTTCGGCAATGGTTCCGCCGATGTGGTAGGGGAGACCACAATTGGCAAATGAGATATCCGGCCCGCGTTCGAACAGGATGATTTCGCATTTTTCGTCGAGACGCCGCGCCCGCGCCGCCGCGCTGGCTCCGCCGGCAACTCCGCCGACAATCAGAAGTTTTTCAGTACTCATTCTATGATGACCTTTCTAGTTATATAATTAAAAGATAATGATAACCTAATATTGGAAGGGTTAAAAAACAGGATGGTTAGTCCTGAAAATTGAGGAATTGACGCAGATGTTTATGCATGCAGTCAAATAGCTTGAGGAAGTCGCGATTGGACAGGCTGCAGTATTTCTGCGTACCATCCTTGCGGATTTCCACCAGCTTCTGTTGGCTCAGGATCTTCAACTGCTGCGACATCATCGATTGGCTGCATCCCAGTTCTTCATAGAGCTGGGTAACCGTGCGTTCGCCGTCAGCCAGAATTTCAATGACGCCCAGCCGGACGGGGTGGGCCATCGCCTTCAATACTTCCGCTGCGATATCTCGTTCTTCAGCAATCATGGGGCTCTCCAAATTCAATACATTAAGCATTATGATATTTTCATGTATTGGCCAAATCAAATCTATAGCTATTTCTGTGGGGGCGTTTGCTTTTGGTCGTTGTGCAAGCTAGACTGCAGTAAATCGTGTACGTATTGGAAAGGTGATTCATGTGTCTTGCAGTGCCCATTAAAGTCGTTGAACTGCTCGAAGGCCAGATGGCTGTCGGGGAGCAGCT